>JAUWQU010000742.1 GCA_030610965.1 Phycisphaerae bacterium | reverse complement strand
CCGGCGCACCGGGCGCCCGCGGGGGGGCGTATGCCTGCGTTGCCGGCTATGCCGGCGGCGCCGGCGACGCCCCGCCTTACGCGATGCTCCAGGGCTTCCCGGTCCGCGTGCGCGGCCTGAACACGCGGAACCTCAAGGCCTGCGGCTTCGGCGAGCAGGACATCCACGCCCTCAAGGCCGCGTTCCGCGAGCTGTTCAACGGCCGGGGCTCGGAGGTCAACTGCGACGCCCTCAACCGCCTCGCCGACGACCCCGACGCCAACCCGCACGTCAGGAAGCTTACCGACGCACTGAAGGCCGGACTCTCCAAGGCCGGTGCGGGGGACGCCCAAGATGACTGACCTGACGGTGCTTCGAGAGATAGACCCAGCCGCCAGGATCGCTCCCGACGCGACGGTCGGGCTCTACAGCGTGATCGGCCCGGACGTGACGATAGGCCCCGGCACGAAGGTCAGCCGGCGCGTGACAATTGTCGGCCATACCAGGATCGGCTCGAACAACGTCATCGAAGAAGGCTGCGTGCTGGGCGCGTCCCCGCAGGACCTCAAGTACGCCGGCGGGCCGACGATGCTGCACGTCGGCCATCGCAACCTGCTCGGGCGCGAGGTGACGGCCCACATCGGCACCGAGTCCGGCGGCGCGCTTAGCCGCGTCGGCGACGACAACATCCTCATGGACGGCTGTCACGTCGCGCACGACTGCTACGTGGACGACCGTGTGTATCTCGGGCGAAGCGTACTTCTGGCAGGTCACATCCGCGTGCAGACCGGCGCGCGGATCGAGGACCTTTCGGGCGTACACCACTTCGTGACGGTAGGGCGGTTCGCGCGGGTCGGGGCTCACACGCCCGTCAGGCGCGACGTGCCGCCGTTCACGGACTTCCACAGCTTCGACCACGACTGGGACTCGCCCCCGACCGTCTGCGGCGTACACGAGGCCGGCATCGCGGGCGCCAACCTGCCACGCGAGCAGGAAAAGGAACTGCGATTCGCGCTGAAGGAGCTTTTCGACGAGGAAGCGGCCCTTCAGAACAAGATCGAGCAACTTGTGAACATGGGAGTCGAGGGGGAGGCGGCCAGGCTGTGCGACTTCTGCCTCCGCTCGCTCCAGGGGCTCTATGGCCGCTGCCGCGAGCTCTACCGCGGCCAGGCCGCGCCCGAGGCCAAGCGGCACCTGTCCCCCGGCCCCGGAATCGACAACGGGAGAACCAGGCGATGAACTTTCGAGTAGCCGTTGTGGGCTGTGGGCGGATGGGCAAGCTCCACGCCCGCGTGCTTAGCGAGATGGGCTCGGCCGAGCTGGCCTGCGTCGTCGATGTGAAGCCCCACGCCGCCGAGGCCCTGGCCAAACAGCGCGACTGCCGCGCGCTGACGGACGTCGCCGAGGCCGTCGACCTCGTCGACGCGGCAATCATCGCCGTGCCGACCATTCATCACCTCTCGGCCGCGAGGCCCTTCATCGAGGCCGGCAAGCCCGTGCTGATCGAAAAGCCGTTCACCGACAACATACCCGGCGGGCAGGAATTGCTGGCCCTGGCCCAAAAGACGTCAACCAGCGTGCAGGTCGGGCACACCGAGCGTTTCAACCCGGCCGTGCTCGCGATGAAGAAGCACGCCATCCGCCCGAAGTTCATCGAGGCCCAGCGCATCAGCCCGTTCACCTTCCGATCCGCCGACGTGGGCGTGGTGCTGGACATGATGATCCACGACCTGGACCTGGTGCTGATGATGGTCGGCGGCGCCGCCGTCGAGGCGCTGCACGCGGTAGGCGTCAACGTCATCGGCGCGACCGAGGACATCTGCAACGTTCGGCTGATCTTCGACAACGGCTGCGTCGCGAACGTCACCGCGAGCAGGCTGGCAATCAAGACCGAGCGGAAAATGCGGATATTCTCCGAGAATGCATACCTGTCGGTGGACTACGGAAAAAAGGTCGGCGTGGTGATAAACAAGAGCCAGAACCTGGACCTCATCCAGATGGCCCGCGAGCTGGACGTGGCCGACCTCGCCGAGCTCGCCCAGAGCGTGGACTACACCAAACTGTTGAAGGTCGAGCAGCTCGTCGTGGACGAGTCCATCGAACCGCTGCGCCAGCAGGCCGAGGCCTTCCGCCGAACGGTCGTCGACGGCGAGCCGCCGGTTGTCTCGGCGGCCGACGGGCTGGCGGCGGTTCGGCTTGCACAGCGAATCGTCGACCATATAAAGTCGTACAAATGGGATGGCAAGGCCTCGGACAGAACGGGCCTGGGGGTCATAACCAAAGATGCCTGAGTGCGCGACATTCAATGCCGTCGGCACTGAGCTGCGGCATACGTGAGATGTTATTCTATGGAGATGGTGCAGGATCGTATTGCGGATTGTGGATTGCGGATTGCGGATTCTCTCTGCCAAGGCTTATGCGAGAAGGAAATCCGAAATCCGCAATCCGAAATCCGCAATAAGGACTCGCGATTCTGCAAAACGACATCGGAGTCGAACCGGATATTTGCCCGTGCCACGAGCTCAGGCCGCTCACTGCCTGAGCCGCTTGGGGCCCGGGCAACGCGGCAGAGGTGAACGCATGAGAAACTTCGTGATCTTCCTGACAATGGCTGCAATGCTGGCTGGATGCAACACTACCGACTTCTCGACGTGGCGCTGGCCTACGAGAAGCGGCGATGACACGCCGGTCTCGGTGCCCACAACGGCCCAGCCGGCCGAGCCGACCACCGCGCCCGCGCCGACCACCGCGCCCGCACCCGCGCCGACGGCCGTGACGACAGGCCCGCCGGCCACGCCGACGCCCATCATGGACCTGCCACT
>JAUWQU010000208.1 GCA_030610965.1 Phycisphaerae bacterium | reverse complement strand
CGAGTACAAGCTCGATTCCCCACCCGTATGGGACGGCCTGTCCGCCGCCACCGGCCGCCTGTACCTGGCGTGCCAAAACGGCAAAGTAACCTGCCTGGCCCCATAGAAGCGGCGTTCGTAGTGTGCCCGTAAGGGCATATCCCGGGGCGTCCGGCCCATGTGGACTGCGGTGGCGGCGACACCGCTTTGGCTTTGCTGCTTGGCGAATCGACCATGCCGCGAATCTGGGCTTGGCCCGCAAGAGCCAAAGCGCCGTCGCGGCCGGCGCACTCCAAAGGCTTCGCTCTTCGTTGCGCTTGTGTGTTCATCGAATCGTCGCCGCGATACGGTTGTGCAACTTCTTTCTAAGGTCTTCGGCCGAGTCATATACAATATGGTTGTACTGCCGCGTATCGAAATGCACATCATCAATCTGGTCCTTTCGAACCGTCCAGATAACGGGTATTCCCAGCCCCATCGCAAACCCGGCCTCAAAGTAAACCCCGCCGCGCGGCCGAACCTTGTCCTTGCAGTCCGCCTCATGCTCGCACTCATCACATTTCCGGCACTGCCCGGCACTGAAATCCGCGACTATGAACCGGCTCTTGCGAATCTCCGCCACGATCTCGTCGCATATCTTGTTGTTGTGCTGGACAAAAGACATCTGCCTGGGTTCGAAGCCGGATTCATCAATGGCTGGTTTGATACCCTTGTCGTAGATGTCAGCCATTTCGTTGGCGAACCACATCGCGACGAAGGCTTGTTTTGATGCTTTGCCCGATCTGGACAATTGGTCAATTCGATTCCATCCCGCCGGGGTTATTGTCAGATTGACTTCATCGTTTGCACTCGCCGCTCCCCCGACTAGACCAGAATCCTTGAGGTATGTTACGAAAGTGGGGAGGTTTTCCGGGGGGCAGAAGAGCGAGAACGAAGCATCGTCAGTACTCTGTTCGACAGTGTCCATCGGATGCCGGGTCATCCCGGCGAGGCGAACTAATGCCCTGTCGATAAACTCAGCAGGTTTGGGAAATTCCGCCAACAACTGGCTAACATGCCAATAGAGAATACTGTGTTTAGAGAAATGTTCTTCTGGCGGGGGCATCCGGTCATCCAGAACGGCGTAAATCTTGCTTTCTCTACAGAGATTCTTCTCCTGGACCAAGCAAGCAAGCATAAATGCCTTCTGTGGATCATCCTGCAATTGCCTTTCCAAGAATGCGTCCACGAGATACGACCCGCATCTCGGGCACTGGTACCAACACACGTCGCGCAAATATTGATCCGACTGGCATGAACAAGAGCCTGTGCAGAATACGCAATGTCCGGCATTAGCCATCCTAGAAACTCCTCAACTCACCTTGATTTCATACGGCATCTGCTTAAACGCGACGCCCTCGCGTTTCAACCTTGCCGCCCCAAGCCGCGAGCCTTCGCCGTAGACTACCTTCGGGCCGTCGTGGGCGGGCTTGCCAGGGCGTAGCGGCTTGCCCGCGAAGCCCGGCAGTTCGTCCAGGATGCGGCCGGCCAGGAGGTTGTCGCCCTGGACGAGGAGGTTTCCGCTTCCGGGGTCGCCTACCGAGAGTTTCTTGTCGCACCGCAGGAGGTGGTAGGGGACTTGGCGGTGGTGGTCTGTGACGGCTTCCTTACCTATCCAATTCAGAGTCGGCATGATCGATGGCGGCCCTTCCGTGGCAGCTTGCCCTTGTCGCGCGTTTTCAGCCTGCGGCCGGGGAGTCTCGATGGCGGCGATTTCCCCACCGGCTTCGGCATGGGCGGGATTGTACCGCGCTGGGTGGTCCGGCGGCAAGGGCGATGGACGGGCATGCGCGGAGGCTTCGGGCTTGGTCTTGAGTTGCGCGGCCGGCTGGGGCTTGCGGCGTTCATATGGGCGCGGGTGCATATGGAGGTCGCCGGCTGGGACGGCGGTTTGGCTTGTGGCGTGCCGTTCATGGGCGAGCCAAAACGGCCCCGCGGCCGCCGCATCCAAAGTGATGGCGACTTCGGTTTCTTGGGCCGGTTCGGAAGGTGGTTTGGGGGCTGAATGAAGCTGGCTGGCGCGCGGATCGGGACGGCCTTGCCAATCCCGGATAAAGTGGCTAAGGGATGTCGGTGTAATCTCGATTAAAGTTGTGGCCGGGCCGGTTTTGGAGCGGGTTTGGGTGGAGAATAAGCGCGTTTTGGCGCGTGGTTGAGTGGTTTTGGCGCGTGGTTGATTGGTTTTGGCGTGATTCGGCGCGGTTTCGAGGGCTTTTTAATGGTTCTTGACGGGTTCTTGACGGGTTTTCAATTGGGGATTGGGGAGTTTTGACGGGTTTTGGAGCGGCTGGCGGACTGTGAAGTGCTGTTTTTAATGGAGTTTGCACGAGTGTTGATATCTCGGGAGCTTTGGGTGGCGCATCTGTGGGGCGGCCGGGGGCGTTTTTTGCGCGTGGTTGGGGCGTGTCTGGACGCGTCCGGCCGGGCGGGGCGAGGCGCAAGCATGCGGAACGGGCGCAAACGCCTGGCCTGGCGTTGTGGGGACAGCGCGGAGTAAGGGGCAACTTCTATACGGCCGCGGCGTGGAAGGCCTCTACTTCCTGGCTTTCGGCTTGGGCTTGAACGACCACAGGGGCGACCGGGTGTAGGCCGACTTCATCAACTCGTCGAGTTGCCTGACGACCTCGGGGTGCTTGTCGGCGATGTCGGTCGCCTCGCCGATGTCGGTCCGCAGGTCGTACAATTCCAGCGTGCTGTCGGGGTCGCGCACCACGTTGTTCCGCACGCCCTTGAAGTGGCCCATGCGGATTGCCTGCTTGCCGCCGCGCTCGTAGAAGGCCCAGTAGAGGAACTTGTGCTTGGTCTGCTTGTCCATATGTCCAAGCAGGGCAGGTAGATAGCTGATGCCGTCGATCCCGTCTGGCGGGTCGATGCCGGCAAGCTCGGCGCAGGTCGGCATGACGTCCCACATCGCGCAGGGGTAGTCGCACGTCGAGCCCGGCTTGATCTTGCCAGGCCAGCGCGAGATGAACGGCACGCGGATGCCCCCTTCGTACAGGTCGCGTTTGAGGCCCCTCAGCGGGCCGTTGGAGTCGAAGAAGCCCGGGTCGTGCCCGCCCTCGCGGTGCGGGCCGTTGTCGCTGGTGAACGTCACGATCGTGTTGTCGTCGATGCCGAGTTCCTTCAACAGGGCCATCAGCTTGCCGATGTGCCCGTCCATCCGCGTGACCATGCCCGCGAACGCCGCGATGGGGTTCTTGACCGTCGGGCCGGAATAGCGGCCGACCTTGTCCTCGAACTGGGGGAACTTCTTGCGGAACGGCGCGGCCGAGTCTTCCGGCACGTGCATCGACGCGTGGGGAATCGTAAACGGCAGATAGGCGAAGAAAGGCCTGTTTTTATTGGCTCGAATGAACTTGAGCGCCTGCTCGGCGATCAGGTCCGCCGAATACGTCTTGCCGTCCAGCGGGACCTTCTTGTCGTTGTGCCACAGGTGCCCGGGATAATACGTGTGGGCCTGGCTCTGACAGTTGTAGCCGTAGAACTCGTCGAAGTGCCTGGCCGGGTCGCTCGCCGAGCCCGGCGCGCCGAGGCCCCACTTGCCGAACATGCCCGTCACGTAGCCGGCCTTTTTCAGCATGCGCGGCACGGTGAGAATATCCGCCGGCATGGGGGCCTGGCCCTCGGGCTTTACCCCGCGATTGCCCCTGACGTACGAATGGCCCGTGTGCATGCCCGTCATCAGCACGCACCGCGTCGGGGCGCAGACCGTCGAGCCGGAGTAGTAGTCGGTGAACTTCACGCCCTCAGCCGCCATGCGGTCGAGGTGGGGGGTCTGGAACTTCTTCTGCCCGAAACACGACAGGTCGCCATAGCCCAGGTCGTCGGCCATGATGTAAATGATGTTCGGCTTGCGCCCGCCGGTGCCCAAGGCAGCCGACAACGCCCGCGGCACCGCCAGCGCCGCAACGCCCAGCGAGGCGGCTTTCAGGAAACTGCGGCGATTCAGTGATTTCATTCGGTGTCTCCGGTGTCAGAGGTTTGGCAATTACTGCAACAGCCCACGCCGGCGGAGGTGACGATGAATCCGCCGGCCGGGCCGGGGCCCACGGCTCGGCAAGGCAAATTCCCCGCCGCCAACCCTTGACGACCCGTCGCCAAGCTGCTAACATGAACCAATCGCCGCGACCGCCCCATCCAGGCCGCGACGATGACAACAAGTTCGGGGCGTGGCGCAGTTTGGCTAGCGTGCTTGACTGGGGGTCAAGAGGTCGCAGGTTCAAATCCTGTCGCCCCGAGTGATGTAACGGCCGGGCCGGGAAGAGTTTCCCGACTTCCTCAGCCGCGGCGGACTGGCGGACTGGCGGCTTGGCGTGGGTAAAATACCCATGTGCCCTCGCGACTGGGCGGCAAGGCCTCTCCTGCGGTCCCCTCTCTACTCTCCTTTCTTCTGCTGGAATCACGGTGTTCGCTCATAGGGGAAAGCGATGGCCTTGGCCCTTCGAGAAGCTCAACGTCTACCAGAAGGCTGTCGCCTTTGCCGACGGAAGTCCGGCGGCTTTTCGCATTTGTGGCCAGCTTGGACTGGCGCCAATCGCTTGTCAGCTTGAATTGTTGACTTGCTCGGGGGCAGGCGAGACAATCGGCGGATCGAATAGGCCGTGCTTCGATGCAGCGGCCTTGTTCCAGACAATCGCTCTGGGAGGCAGTGTTGTGACGATGATTGGCAAGGACAATCGGGTGGTGACGGTGATGGTTCGGTTTTCGGTTCAGCCGGCGGAGGCCGAGCGGCTGATGGAGATGTCGCGGCGGATCATGCCGCTTTTCGCGGCCCAGCCGGGGTTCGTCTCGGCCAACTTGCACGTCAGCCAGGACCGGACGGAGCTTGTGCAGTATCTTCAGTGGCGCTGTGCGGCGGACCATTACGCGTGCATGGCCAACGAGCAACTCCAGCAGATTGGCGAGGAGATGATGGACCTCGTCATGAGCGGGCAGCTTGGCATGGAGATGCACATATACGATGTCGTCGGCACGTGGGAGGCGCCGGTGGCCCCGCAGGCACCGGAAGGTTGACCGAAGTCGCGCGGGCGTTCGGTTCACCCTAAGGCATTAGAGGAAGGTCATAGGTCTTAGCTCTTAGCTCATAGGGCGCGGATTCGGACTCTGGTTGGGGCTGGATTGGGATGATATGCTTGCTGTTCGAATGCCCGGTGGCCTGGCCGGGGTGATATTGGAAATATCGGTCAAGGATAGGGATCACGAGAGATCACAACCCGATAGGAGTCTTCATGATGTCGCGACAAACAACCCTCGCGTTGGTGGCGGCGATGCTGATGGGTCCGTTCGCCGGCCTGGCCCTGGCCGACAAGTACGAGCCCAATTGGGAATCGCTCAATAAGAAGAACCCCGCGCCGGACTGGCTTCGCGACGCCAAGTTCGGCATCTATTTCCACTGGGGCGTGTATTGCGTGCCGGCCTACGGCAGCGAATGGTATCCGCGAAACATGCACCGGGTGGGGTCGCGCGAGAACAAGCACCACATCGCCAAGTACGGCGATCCGGTCGAGTTCGGCTACGACAAGTTCGTGGAGATGTTCAAGGCCGAGAAGTTCGACGCCGACGAATGGGCCGACCTGTTCGCCAAGGCCGGGGCGAAGTATGCCGGCCCGGTGTGCGAGCACCACGACGGCTTTTCGATGTGGGACAGCGATCTGACGCCCTGGAACGCCGCCGACCGCGGCCCCAAGCGCGACATCGCCGGCGAGTTGGCCAAGGCCGTCCGCAAGCGCGGCATGAAGTTCGTCGCCACGTTCCACCACGCCCGCAACAACCTGTGGGAAAAGCAGCCGGGCAAATGGTCCGGCCACTATGACGCCGCCCTGAAAAACTACCCCAAGGCGCTGGAAGACAAAGAGCGAGCCTTCATGTACGGCTACATGCCGCGAGAGCAGTTCCTCAAGATGTGGCTCGGCAAGCTCAAGGAGGTGATCGACAAGTACGAACCCGACCTGATGTGGTTCGACTCGTGGTTGAGCGAGATCCCCGAAAAGACTCGCATGGAATACCTGGCGTACTACTTCAACGCCTCCGAGAAATGGGGCCGGGACGTGGTGGTTACCTTCAAGCAGAACGACCTGCCTCGCGAGGTCGCCATCGACGACTACGAGAAGGGCCGCGCCAGCGAGAAGACCGACTTCGTCTGGCTCACCGACGACACCATCAGCAAGGGAAGCTGGTGCTACACGGATAACCTGACGATCAAGGACACCGCCGAGGTCCTGACCACCTTCATCGACATCATCAGCAAGAACGGCCAACTCCTGCTGAACATCTCGCCCAAGGCTGACGGCAGCATCCCCGCCAACCAGCGAAAGGTGCTGCTGGAGATGGGCCAGTGGCTCAAGGTCAGCGGCGAGGCCGTCTACGACACCCGTCCGTGGATCACCTACGGCGAGGGCGGCACGAAGATGGCCAAGGGAGGCCATTTTGTCCGCTCGGTCAAGTACAAGAGCGACGACGTGCGCTTCACCTGCAAGGGCAAGACGGTGTACGCCACGTTCCTCGGCTGGGCCGGGGCGGGCGAGAAGATGACCCTGGCCACCTTCGCCAAGGGCGGCAAGGCCGCGGGCGTCAAGGTCAAGAGAGTCAGCCTAATCGGCGGCACCGGGAAGATCGCCTGGAAGCAGTCCGACGAAGGCCTGACCATCGCCATGCCCGACAAGGCCCCGAACGAGTTGGCTGTGGCGTTCAAGATAGAGACCGAGTGACCGGGCGGTGACATCCCCGGCGGGGGGCTATAGTTGTGCGCGGAGATTCGATAAGATATTTTCCGAATCTTGGAAACCAAACGCCCGTGCGAGTGTCCTATGGGGGGG
>JAUWQU010000171.1 GCA_030610965.1 Phycisphaerae bacterium | reverse complement strand
AATTTTTTTTTACCCCCCCCCCCCCCGGTTTGTATATCCTAATATTGCGGCAAGTCGTTGTCATTATTGCGACAAGATCGGGGCGGTTTCCTGTTGCCGTCTCAGGTCGCCTCGTATAGGATGGATTCATGACCAAGGCCTTCTCCATCGCCAATCCTCAAGCGCCTCCCGGCCGCCGCACGGTCCTGCTGGCCCTTGTGCATTACTTTGAATCCCTCCTGGCCGGCATCTATGACCACGCCAAGGCTGCAGGCTGGAACGTGCCCGACCTGCGTTATTACCGCCATCAAGCCTTTTCCCGGGCTTTCAAACCCGACGGTGTGATGTTTCACCCGCATCCCGATACAGCCCCCTTGGTGAAGCGTTTCTTTCGCGGGGGCGTGCCGTTGGTGCAGCTTAGAGACATCACGCCCCAAAGATGCTGCGTCGTTCAAGATCAAGAGGCCACCGGCCGGGCCGCGGCCGAGCATTTCGCCGAGCGGGGCTTTCGGAACATGGCCTTTCTCCACTCGGAGGATTATGAGCATTGCCAGTTCAAGCCGATTGGCCAGAGCTTCGTCGAGCGCGCCCGCGAACTCGGCGCCAGGGCCGATCTGATCAGCGTTCAGCGGCCGGGGAGGGTGCTTCCGTGGACCCGGTTCGGCACATTGGCCAAACGCTTCGCCAAGGAGGTATCCAGGCTCCACCTGCCGCTGGGCATCTTCACGTTTCACGACCTGATGGCCTTGCGCATCTGCCAGTTCTGTGAAGCGTTCGGGCTGAGCGTTCCGGAGCAGGTGGGCGTCCTCGGAATCGGCAACGATCCCTATAAATGCGACTATGCGCCAACGCCTCTTTCCAGCGTGGATCCGAACTTCTACCGCCAGGGCCAGGTTGCGGCCGAGCGGCTCGAAAGGCTCATGGACGGCGAGCCGGCGCCCGCCGAGCCGATCCTGATCCCGCCGACCGGCGTGGCGGGCCGCCAGAGCACCGACGTGCTGGCCCTGCCGGACGTCGAGACAGCCCGGGCGCTGCGATACATGTGGGAGCACCTTGCCGAGCCGCTGAGCGTCGGCGGCGTGGCCGACGCCGTGGCTATCTCCCGGCGGAAGCTCGAACGCCACTTCCGAAAGTACCTTGGCAGAAGCGTCACCGAGGAACTCACCCGCAAGCGGATCGAGCGAAGCTGCGAACTGTTGAAAGGCACGGACCTCACCGGCCGCGACATCGCCAGGCAGATCGGCTTCGATACGCAAACGTACTTCGGCCGGGTCTTCCGCAAGGCGATGGGCATGACGCCGGGGCAGTACCGGCTGGCTCACATCGCCGGGGGGGCCTTGCCATGAATGTGACTGACATTTCTGCCGGGCGGTGCATAAGTATATCCTTTTCAAGCAGATACCATTATTTCCCCGCCGGGAGTTTATTGGATGGCCCCGTCCAGATTACATGCCGCGGGGGATAATTCTATAACATATTGTAAACAAAGGGTTTACAGAAATCAGCGTCGGGCGCGGCTCGGCCAAAAAGGAAAACTGCGAAACAAACCCATTTTGCCCCCGCTCAAGCCTGTCCAAGCCTCAGACAACGGGCGGCGCGGGGAGCTTTGCAGCTCCCGGGCATGACTGACATTCGCTCATGCCAGATACTTGTGTCGCTCACCCATGAATGTACTTGCGGGAAAGCCCGTGGTTTGAGCAAAGCTGTCCTGTATAGCCCGACAATGTGATGATTTGCAGGGGTATTTGCGACACAGATTCAGGCTCTCCCCTCTCCGCGGCCGGGGCGGTGCTGCCGCCGCCGTACACACGACGCGGCGGACCCTCGGGCGGCGGCACGCCTCCTGAGAGGGACAGCACCATGTCGGGCAGACGACGACCGATACGCATCCCAGATAATTCGCGGGCAACCCGACGCGTTGGAGTGGATGAAAAGAAGTGGGAACTCACGAGAACTGACAGGGATGCGTATAAGACGCATCCCAATTAGTTTTCGCGCGGTTGGTGTTTTCTTCAGGCCTGTTTACGGGCCTCAAGAGTGCGACCCCACGCGAGAATTACTTGTGATGCGTATAAGACCCACGCAATAATTGCGTGGGCTGTGGGTTGCCTGCGCGCGGCGCTACCGCGGTTTTTTCGGGGCGGGCTTGTAGTTGGGGTTTGGTTTGGGGAGCTTGGCGCCGGCTTCGGTCAGGAAGGCTGTCAGCTTGGCGTCGAGTTCTTTCACCTTCTCGGGCATCTTGTCGGCGAGGTCGGTCGTCTCGCTCAGGTCGTCGGCGAGGTTGAACAGTTCGAACTGCCTGCCGTCGTATCGCTTGATGAGCTTCCAGTCGCCGGCGCGGATTATGCTGTATGGCGGGACGTCCCGGTGGCGATAGTGCGGGAAGTGCCAGTAGATCGCGTCGCGGTTCAGCTTGCCCGTGCCGCCCAATACGGGGCGGAGGTCCACGCCGTCGATGGCGCGCCCGGCCGCGAGTGAAACGCCTGCGGCGCGGCAGATCGTCGGGAAGTAGTCCACGCTGGTGATGGGCGTATCGCTTGCCGTGCCGGCCTTGGTAACGCCGGGCCAGTTAACGATAAGCGGCACTCGTATGCCGCCTTCGTACGGATAACCTTTGCCTGACCGCAGCGGGGCGTTATTCGTCGCGCCGAGCAGCCCGCCGTTGTCGGACGTGAATATCACCACGGTATTGTCGGCGAGGCGGCAGTCGTCCAGGGCGGCGAGGATCTTGCCCGTCGATTCGTCGACGCTCTGGACCATGCCCGCGTAGGTGGCGTTTTTCTGGTTGGTGGGGGGTTTGGCCTTGTACTTTTCCTGGAGGTCCTTCTTGCTCTGCAGCGGCGTGTGAACCGCGTAGGGGGCCATGTAGAGGAAGAACGGCTTGGCGCGGTGCTTGCGGATGAACGCGACGGCCTCGTCGGCCTCGCGGTCGGTGAGGTACTCGCCTTCCTTTCGCGGCGGGAGCGTGGGTATGCCTTTGGGCAGGCGTTTGGTGCGGTACGGGTCGAAGTAGCTCGGCGGCTGGCCGAAATCGCACCCGCCGATGTTGTAGTCGAACCCCTGGGCGGGCGGGTAGTAGTCGTCAGGCCCGAGGTGCCACTTGCCGATGTGGCACGAGGTGTAACCGGCCGGCTTGAGGGCCTCGGCTATGGTGACCTCGTCGAGCTCCATCCAGAAGGGGTTTCGCGGGCAGATGATCTTCTTGCTGGGCCTGGGCTGCTCGTACTCGGGCAGCTTGCCGCCGTCGGCGGAGGCCTTGCCGCCCTGGAAGCGGGCGCGTATCCAGTCCGTAATGCCGACGCGGGCGGGGTAGCGTCCGGTCATCACGGCCGCGCGGGTCGGGCTGCACACGGCGCATGCGGCGTAGGCGTTGGTGAACTTCATTCCGCCGGCGGCGAGGCGGTCGATGTTGGGCGTCTCGTAGTACTTGCTGCCGAAGCACGTCAGGTCCGTCCAGCCCATGTCGTCGACGAGGATGATGATGAAGTTCAGCGGCTTCTTTCCATTTGCGCCTCCGGCCGATGCCGCCGCGTCCGCCGCCCGGATCGCGGGGCCCGCCAGAGTCGCCGCCGCTCCGCCGGCCGCGCAGGCCAGCGTGCGAAGAAATCTCCGCCGAGTCGTTTGCCACGTGCCTTTGCGCTTCATCTTCGTGTCTCCTTGGTAGTGCTTTGTCGCTCGTCAGGTGATGGGTGCCATGCTTGGCGTCTTCGGAAGCATGTTCTGCGGCGGCATGCTTGCCCAAAGCTGGAAGCATGGCACCCGATCCTCAAAGAACCTGCGACGGGCCAGCTAGCCGATTTGCTCTCGCAGCCAGCCGATGCTTGCCTGGAGGTTCTCGTCGGTGCCCAAGCACTCGACGCTCAGGACGCCGTCCCAGTCGGCCTGCTTGAGCAGCTTGATGCACTCGGCGATGTTGTCGGCGTTGACGCCCTGTCCGATGGGCGACTCGCTCATGGCGATGCCCGTCTCCTCGCCCCGCATGGCCGCGGCCATCGAGGCGCTGACGTCCTTGATGTGCATGTAGCCGAGCTTCGGCAGGAACCGCTTGAGGAAGTCCACCGGGTTGCCCCCGGCGATGAAGGTGTTGCCCGTGTCCAGGTTGAGCCGCAGCCACGGCGAGTCGAAGAAACTCAGCATGCTGTCGAGGATTTCCGGGTCGTTGGTGTAGGGTCCGTGCGTCTCGAGGTTCACCGTCACCTCGTAGTCCTCGGCCCAGTCCAGGATCTGGCGGAAGTTCTCCTTCGTGATGGCCATGACTTCCTTGTCGGTGTAGCCGGCTGGCCTGGATTGCCCGTCGGTGATGTCGACGCACGCACAGCCGATGGCCGAGGCGAACTGGATCGCGCGCTGCACGTACCGCACGCCGAAGGTGGCGCCCAGCGGCCCGGTGATCGGATAGCCGGCGTCGATCTGCGAGGTCTCCAGGCCATTGGCTTCGAGATACCGCCTCAGGCGGATCGGGTTGGCCTCCAGCGAGACTGCCGGGCTGTAGCCCAGCCCCTGGATGAAGTCCTGCCCGTCGACCACGCCGAACTCGATATGCTTGAGCCCGAACTTTCTGGCTGCCGCGACGGCGTCGGCCAGCGAACCGCTCAGGCACCGCCAGTTGTCAGTGTGCATGCTCAGCTTGATCATCCGCGTTCTCCTTTGCGAACACAGGCTAACCGGCCGGGCTACTTGCCCGCCAGGGCCAGGGCGATCTTGGCTACTCGTCGGCCGAGGTTCTTTGAGGCGGCCAGGCTGTCCTTGTCCTCGCCCTTGGACCAGACGACGGCGCCGAATCTTGACGTTGGCCTGCCGGCGCCGACGACGATCATGTCGTGGCAGAACAACGCGTCCTGGACGGAGCGGATGGTGACTTCCTGCCCGCCGTTTCGCGCTCCGCCGCAGGCCAGGACGCCGGCGACCTTGTCGGCGAGGGCGAAGCTCTTGCGGAAGGCCATCCAGCGGTCCATGAATGCCTTGCACAGGTAGCTCATGCCGCTGAAGTATACCGGCGTGCCGATGATGATCCCGCGGACGGACGGGTCGGTCAGCTTGGCCGCCACGGCGGGGAAGTCGTCCTTCTGGCCCGGCGCGAGCGGCAGACCTACGGCCGGGCCGCCGTCGATGGCCAGGTCGGCCAACTCGACAAGCTCGACCTGCACCCGTGCGCCCGCTTCCTTGGCGCCCTCGAGAGCCGTCTTAAGGGCCGTTGCGGTGGACTTGCCCTTTCGCGGGCTGCAGCAGACGGCGATGACCTTCACGGGCTCGCCAGCCTGCTTTCCGAGATCTGGTGCGATGGCGGTCTGGGCTTCGGCGGCCTGGGCATAGCCGACGGTCCCGGCCGCGACGGCAACTCCCGCGGCCGTCAGGAACTCGCGTCTGGTCTGATCTTTTTCCACGTTGGTTCTCCTTATTCCGTTATGTGCCGTTCGATCAAGAGATGAAACCCCCGTCGCGGGCTTACAGGTCTATCGCAGACGCACATGAGCCTTCGGCTCACCCGGAAACATGAAAAGAAGGTCATAGGTCCTAGATCCCAGGTCTTAGGGCGCGCCATTGTGCGCGACGGGTATTTACGGCAGATACTGGTGAGCCTGCCACCAGGGCCGCAAATGCCAACAGGCATGATTAGGGCTCTGCCGCCCTAAGACCTATGAGCTAAGACCTTCTCTCAAGAGCAGACTCCGCCGGCTGGCGGAATCTTCGGGCATTTCGCCCCAAAGCCGTCTCGGCCTGCCTACCATGAGGTATCGCCGCCGGGACTGGCAGCGTTGCCGGAGCCGCGCGCTGGAGGCTCCTGACTCCAGAACACACAGTCCGCCAAGCGGATATGGGCTTGCATGGGCATGTCCAGCCGGGTAAAGTCCCGATCACGAGAATGGCATACCGCGCGGAGCGGCGACCGAGTCGCGTGGCCGGCACTTTGCAGTGGGAGAGTTCGTATGGCATCCAAGGCCATCAGTTGTGCATGGGCTGTCGATATCGAGGCCATTAGCCTTGGCCGCCCGGTACTGGTGGCCTGCGCGGTCCTGGCAATGCTGGTGGGGGGCTGCGCCGGCGGAAAGGTAACGCGGATCGCCAACGAGGCGGCCTTCCAGAAGATCGTTGTCAACTCCGACAAGCCGGTGCTTGTGGATTTCTACAAGGGCGGCTGCGCCACCTGCATCCCGCTGGACAGCATCATGGACCAGTTGGTCGACGAATATCGCGGCCGGGCCGTTGTGGCCAAATTCGAGACAATGACCGCGTTCTTTGGCGTCCCTTCACAAGAGATCAAGCACCGGCACGACATTGTTTTTTACCCGACGGCTATCCTGTTCGTCAGCGGCCGGGAGAAGAAGCGATGGATAATTCGTTATTCTATTGATAGTTATCGTAAAGCACTGGATCAGCACGTCCAGCCTGCGGACATGCAGACGGCCGAGGCGGGCGATGAATTTTTCCGCTAAACGAGTGTATTTTGTACTAGTAAGCAGACCTGCTAAAGCTACACTATGGGCATGAGCTTTACGGGTTTTTAGCATTGAGACCCCGCCGCACGAGCATTGCTCGCGTGGCAGCGGCGGGGAAGGTCCGGGGGTCAAATGGAGTATCAGGCAGATGGATACGGAAAACCTGGGCATTTGCAGCGAGTGTCGTGCGGTAGTACCCGCCATGTTCGAAACTCGTGACGGGCAGGTATGGATTGTCAAGGAATGTTCCAAGTGCGGGATCACGGAGTCTCTTGTCAGCACGGATGCGGCGGCCTGGCAGGAAAAGCGGGACATGTCGCAGTACGTCGTCACCGACAAGGTCACCTGCACCATGAAATGCGACCAGTGCCAGCGTGACCACCACCCAAACATGGTCTTTCTGGACGTCACCAATCGCTGCAACATGAATTGCCCGATCTGCATCGCTACCATTCGCGACATGGGCTTCGACTTCAACCCGCCGATGGAGTACTTCGAGACGATCTTCGAGGTGCTCGGCAAGTTGGACCCCAAGCCCGTGGTTATGCTCTTCGGCGGCGAGCCGACGGTCCGTGAAGACCTGATGGACATCATCGCCATCGCCCGAAAGCACGGCATGAGGCCTCATGTCACCACCAACGGCCTGCGACTCGCCGATGAGGAATACTGCCGCATGCTCTGCGAGGCCCGGGTGCCGATACGGTTCGGCTTCGACGGGCGAAACGCCGACATCTACGAGAAGCTCCGCGGTAACCGCCCGGCCTACGCCAAGAAGATGAAGGCCCTGGAGAACCTCAAGAAGTACTCCCGACGCAAGCACACGATCATCGGCTGCGCCGCCTGGGGCTTCAACGACCAGTACATGGCCGATATGTTCGAGTTCTTCCACGAGAACCGCGACCTGATCTCCGACGTGGGCCTGATACCGCTGACCGAGAACTGGGACCCCGGCGAGTTCAAGGTCGAGCGGCACACGACGATG
>JAUWQU010000307.1 GCA_030610965.1 Phycisphaerae bacterium | reverse complement strand
GGCGAGCACGGCAGCCTGCTGTTCGCCGACGGCAAGGTTTTCGCCCTGCCGAGCTACCCGACGCAGAAGGTGGTGGATCCCACCGGCGCGGGCGACAGCTTCGCCGGCGCCATGATGGGATACCTGGCCGCGGCGGACAGTTGCGACGCCCCGGCCCTGCGAAAGGCCATTGCGTTCGGCACGGTCACGGCCAGCATCGAGTTGGAAGACTTCTCGCTCAACAGGTTCCTGACGACTACCCGGGCTGAGATAGACGCGCGCCTGGCTGAGTTCCGTGAGTTGACGGCGTTCTGAGGCGCGCCGGTCCGGCAGGGGCCGGCGGGGGGCCGCGCGAAGGCCCAGCGGAGACAGGCGATGGCGATTCGCACCTTCCTGGCACTGGACCTGGACACGCCGACCAGGCGGGCGATAGTCGCCGCCGCCGGGCAACTCCCGGTTGGCGGGTCGAAGGTTCGCTGGGTCGAGCCGCAAAATCTGCACGTCACGATGAAGTACCTCGGCGACGTGCCGGACGCCGACGTGATGGGCATCTGCCGGGCCGTCGGGGACGCCGCGGCTCGCCTGGCGCCGGTTGCCTTCGACGTTGTCGGCCTGGAATGCACCCCGACCCGCGGGCCCGTAAAGATGGTATGGGCCGGCGTCCGCGAATCGGCCGGGATGCTGGCAAGGACATTCGCCGGGCTCGAGTCCGCCATGGAGGCCCTGGGCTTCGACGTCGAGCGGCGGGCGTTCCGGCCGCACATTACCGTCGCGCGGCTGCGCTACTGCGACGACCCGGCCGGGCTGAGGCAGGCGACGGCCCGGCTGGCCGACAGGGAGTTCGGCACGCAGGATGCTGGCGAGGTCGTCGTTTACAGCAGCCAGCTTGCGAAGGAAGGACCCGTGTATGCCGCCATGGCACGCTGCAAGCTTGGCCCGTAGCAGCCCGTTGCATCGCGGCTGAGGTATTTTTCGCGCTTTTTCGTTTTTCCATTGCAGTACCCAAACAGATACCGTACATTATTCCTTTGGCGGCCTGGGCCCTGAAAGAAGCCCCGGCCACGGGGGCGCGAGCGGATGTCCTTGCGGCCTGGCCGCACCCGCGCGGCGCTCTCATGCAGATGGATTCTTTCAAGGAGATAGACAGATGGCCAAGGCCACCAGATCGATGGGGAAGAAGGCTGGTTCGCAGGGCTTGCAGGGGTCGGCCGGTTCGCAGGGCGCGGCGGCGTGCGAGGCACCGGCAGTCAACGAGCGGCGCGATAAGGCCCTCGACGCGGCGCTCAAGCAGATCGAGAAGAATTACGGCGTCGGCAGCATCATGCGCATGGCCGAAGACCAGGTCGTGCGCGTTAAGGGCATCTCCACCGGGGCGCTGAGTCTGGACATCGCCTTGGGCGGGCAGGGGATTCCGACCGGGCGGGTTTGCGAGCTGTTCGGGCCGGAGGGCTCGGGCAAGACGACGCTTGCCCTGCACGTGATCGCCAGCGCGCAAAAGGCCGGCGGCGTCGCGGCCTTCATCGACGCCGAGCATGCCATGGACCCGACCTGGGCACGCAAGCTCGGCGTGGACCTTCAGAGCCTGCTCGTAAGCCAGCCGGACACCGGCGAGCAGGCGCTGGAAATCTGCGAGATGCTCGTCCGTTCCAACGCCGTGGACGTGGTGGTGATCGACTCGGTGGCCGCCCTCATCCCGCGCGCGGAGATCGAGGGCGAGATGGGCGATACGCACGTGGGCCTCCAGGCCAGGCTGATGAGCCAGGCCATGCGAAAACTCACCGGCGCGATAAGCAAGAGCCACACGAGCGTGATCTTCATCAACCAGATCCGCATAAAGATCGGCGTTATGTTCGGCAACCCGGAGACCACGCCGGGCGGCAACGCCCTGAAGTTCTACAGTTCCGTCCGCCTTGACGTGCGTCGCGTGACCACCATCAAGGAAGGCGACGTGGCCGTCGGCAACCGCATCCGCGCCCGCGTCGTGAAGAACAAGATCGCTCCCCCGTACAGGAAGGCCGAGTTCGACATCATGTTCGACGGAGGGATCAACACCCTCGGCGACCTGGTGGACCTCGCCGCGGAGGCGGACATCATCACCAAGCAGGGCTCGTGGTACAGCCTCGGCGAAACCCGCCTGGGCCAGGGCCGCAACAACGCCGTCACGTTCCTCAAGGACAACGCCGACCTCCAGGAAGAAATCCGCACCGCCGTGCTGACAAAACTGGCTCCCCACATGCTGCCGACTCCGAAGGAAGAGTAGCCCGGGGCCGACAGGGGCCCCGGCTGGGAAAGGGGACAAATAAGCAGGCAAAGATGAACGCAGATGAACACAGATAAGAGAAGAGCATAATCGCTATCCGCGTTTATCCGCGTTTATCTGCGTTCATCCCTGCCCGAGCCTCTTTTTGTCGCTTCGTCTGCGCTCTCTGCGCTCTCCGAGATGATAGGCTTCTCGCGGCGGGCTTGAAAAATCGCCCGCTCTTGCCTACGATGCAGAGCCCACTAAGGAGCGGGACATGGACCTTGCAGTACAGAAATCGCCGCGCATGCACGGGACCGTTCGGATACCGCCCAACAAGAGCCACTCGTTCCGCGCGCTTATCATGGCGGGGCTGGCCGAAGGCGTCAGCCGGATTGTCGGACCGGCGGTTTCAAACGACTGGATGCGAGGCATAGAGGCCCTCGAGATGCTCGGGGCCAGGGTGGACCCCAAAGCCAATCATGTCTGGGAGGTAACCGGCACGGGCGGGAAGCTCAAGACGCCCGACGACATCGTCGACTGCGGCAACAGCGGCATCATTCTGCGTTTCTTCATGGGCTTGGCCGCGTGCTGCGAAGGCTACACCGTCCTCAGCGGCGACGAGTCCATTCGAAACATTCGCGTATGCCAGCCGCTGATCGACGCGATCAACGGCCTGGGCGCCTGGGCCGTCAGCACCAAGGGCGACGGGCACGCCCCGGGCGGGGGGCGCGGGCCCCTCAAGGGCGGGCGGGCCGAGCTCGACGGCATGGACTCCCAGCCCGTCTCGGCCCTGCTTATCGCAGCGGCCCTGGCCGACGCGCCGACCGATCTTGTCGTGCGGAACCCCGGCGCGCAGCCCTGGATTGGCGTGCCTCTGGCCTGGCTGCACCGCTGCGGCGTGGAATACCGCCACGCTGATTACTCCCATTACCGCATTCGCGGCAATAGCCATTGGAAGGGCTTCGACGTCCACGTGCCGCTCGACTGGTCGGCGGCGCTGTACCCGATTGTCGCGGCCGTGCTGAGCGCCGACAGTGAAGTCCGCGCGTGCGGCATGGATTTTCAGGACAGCCAGGGCGACAAGCTTGTGGTGGACATTCTTCGCGACATGGGCGCGGACATCGAGATCGAAGGCGACACGGTGATCGCCCGCTCCAGCAAGCTCAAGGGGCGCGAGATCGACTGCAACGACTTCATCGACCAGTTCATGTTGCTGGCGGTGGTCGGCTCGCATGCCGAGGGCGAGACGGTGCTGACCAACGCCGAGATATGTCGGCACAAGGAGTGCGACCGCATCACGGAGATATGCCATGCCCTCAAGGCCATGGGCGCCAGCGTAACCGAGCGCCCCGACGGCCTGGCCATCCGCGGCGGGCGGCTGCGGGGCGCCCGCTTCAACAGCCGGGCCGACCATCGGGTGGTGATGACCCTCGCCGTCGCCGGCCTTCTCGCCGACGGCACGACGGTGATCTCGGACGTCGAATGTGTAAAGAAGACGTTCCCCTCCTTCGTATCCGAGATGCAGTCGATCGGCTGCGACATGGAAAAGACGAACTGACGTTGTGGTCAGTAATCGGTTACTCAAACTGACCCCTGATAGGCCCGACGGGCCGACAGCATTTGGCCGGGGGCGTAAGCCCCCGGAATAAATGCTCTTATAACAAGAGCGGGGCGACAGAGGGCACACAGGACTATCTGCTTGCGGGCGTTCTCTGTCGCCCCTTCAGGGCTCTTGTTCTAACTAACTATCCACCAGGGGCTTACACCCCCGGCCAAATTCTGTTACCTCGGGGCTTTCCGAACCGGTCAGTTTGAGCCGGTGATGTTGAGGTCTGTTCGCTTCAGCGAGCAGGGCGGTTGGAAGTGGTCAGTGCAACACAAGAAAAGGCGGCGCCCACATGGGCGCCGCCTTCAGTATGGAGGCAGATCAATGCCAAGTTGTTGCCGCGTTGCGGCATCAGCGGTTGAGCCGCGTGTGCAGTTATGTCGGCATTACCAGCAGCAGGAAGACGAAGCCGAACAGGCCGACGGTCTCGACGATGCCCATCGCGATGATGATGAACACCAGGCCCTTGCCGTCGCCCTCGCTTATGGCACGGCAGCCCGCGGCGCCTATGAGGCCTTGTGCCCAGGCGCTGAACATTTCGGCCAGGCCGCCGGCTATGCCGATGCTCAGGAGTGCGCCTGCATTTGCGGCCAGCACTTCGGGGTCGTAAACGCGTCCGGACATACCGACGAGCATCAGGATGAAGCCGTAGATCGTCTGGCTAAGGGGCATGCCGGTCAGGATGATGTAGGAGAAGTTAAGGCGCTTGCCGGCCTTGGCTTCTTTGGCCCAGGCGCCTGCCGCGGCCCGGCCGGCGGCGCAGATACCCAAGGCGCTGCCGACGGCGCCCATACCCAGTGCCAACGCGAGTCCCAACTGTCCGAAGAATGGTGCCATCTTTTAACTCTCCTTGCTTTGCTCTTGCGCAAAAGGTTCATAAGGGAAACCGGCCCACTGCACGCCGGCGTTGTTTGAAAACTCCAACATGTTCAATCGCACACCATGTGCGAAGATCGCGATAATCGCCAGCCCGATGTTCAGCGCGTGCCCGAAGACTATAATCGGCACGCCGACAACCCAAAGGAATGCGTTATCCTGGGCCACCATCGCGCCAAGCCCGTTGAAGGCAGAGGCGATGTAGTAGCTTGCCAGCCCCACGGCCATCAGGCGGATGTAGCTCATCGTGTCGCCGAACGTGCCCAGCAGCGGCAGTAGCGAGTTGGCAAAGCCGAACAGCACCCGCTTGACCGGCCTCTCGCCGGGGAATGCGAACAGCACGGCCAGGGCGTAGCCCACGCCAAGCAGCCAGTACGTCGCGGTAAGCATCCCCTCGGTAACGATGAAGTACTTCGGCATGCCCTGCTTGAACAGCAGCCAGATTATGCCCAGCATGCCCACCAGCACCAGCGCCCAGCCGATTTCAGAGAGGGCCTTGGTGCTGGGGAAGAAGCCGATCACCTGGCGAAGATGCCCGAGCACCAGGTGGATCATGCCCAGCAGAAAACTGATCTGGATGATGATCGCCCGGGCCTTCTCCGGGTTGGGGTCCCACAGCACGCCGGCGGAGACCATGACGCCGCCAACCTTGTCCGACAAACTCGTGCCCTGGGCCATCTCGGCCACGGTCGCATGGTTGCCGGCCTTCATCAGGCTCTCCGGCGTTACGCCGAAGTAATTGGCAGTCAGCATGCCCCATATCAGCGTGACGCCCCCGACGACGAGGATCAGGTTCACCTTCTCCTTGCCGGCCACCTTGACGAGCTTGCGGTGGAAGATCAGCGGCAGCAGAAGGAACAGCAGTCCGTAGCCGGCGTCGCCGATGAGCATCGCGGCGAACAGCGGCAGGGCGACCATGAAGAACGGCGCCAGGTCGAGT
>JAUWQU010000023.1 GCA_030610965.1 Phycisphaerae bacterium | reverse complement strand
TTGGCCAGTTGCGAGAAGTCGGCATCGAGGTCGCCATACTGCATCGCCGTATCGGCGCCCGCGCGACAGGCCCATTCCCACTGCGCCTCGGTTGGCAGCGTGAAGCGCAGCCGCCCGCCCGTTCGCTCCGTCAGCCATCGGCAGAACGCCATAGCCTGCCGCCACGACACTCGCACCACCGGCTGGTCGGGTCCGCTGGCCTGGTAGCCGGTCACGCCGAACTGGTAGCCGTGCTTGGGCTCGATCCGGCTGTCGTGCAGCGGGTCGAAGCGGGCGAACTGCGCATTGGTGACCTCGAACCGGCCCATCCAGAACGGCTGGCCTATCCGCACTCGCCCAAGCCGGCGGGCATCGGCGGGTCCGTTGGGGTCGCCCATGACGAATTCGCCGGCGGGGATTCGCACAAGCTCCAGGCCCGCGCCATCGGCGATTTCCACCTTGCGGGTTGTCTGGCCCAGTTCGGCCTGGCGGCGACGGGCCTCGTCCGGCGCCATGGGCCAGCCGGGGCATGCTGGACGCTCTGCCGCGACGGCCGGCGCGGGCGGCGGGAGGATCGGTTCGACGCTGGCCGGCTCCGGTCCGGTCGCCTCTTCGTCCACCTCCATACCCGCGTAACGGAGCATCAACTCCCGCCGGCGCTTGGCCTGGTGGGCCGTGCGCTTCTCGCCGACCGCCTCGGCCCACGTGCCGTGGTAAGGGGCGTTGAGGTCGATCCACGTCACCAGCCGATCCCACGCTTCCTCGTCGAGCTTCACGCCGTGATGGCCCTTGGCCAGCATCTGCACAAGTTCCGTAGTGTCGGCCTGGAACTCCATGGGGCTGAGCATGTGGATGTCGCTCTCGATTCCCGGCCGGCGCACATAGCGGGCCAACTCCGCATAGGCCACGGAGAAATGCCCGCTGTCGGCGCCGCCGTTACCCGCGTGCGGCGAGCGCCATCCCTTCAGTGCTATGCCTCGCAGGTCCGGCATGGTGTCCGGGTGGAATCGCTCGCCCGCCTCGGGACTGTGACAGCCAGCGCAGTAGCGGTCCAGTACCGGCTGGACCTCGCGGGAAAACGCGAACCCCCGCACCGGGCCGCGCCACGGCGCTATGTCGGACGGCTCGCGCCGCAGGGCAAGGGCGTTGTTCAGCGACGCGGCATCTCGGCTGCGCTCGTGGCATCCCACGCACGAGACGATCTCGCCGGGCATGCCCACGAACCAACTCCGCATGACCTGCATCGCCTTGCCGCTTTCGTCCAGCGGCTGAATCGAGATCGGCGTGTTGGCCGGTACGCGGAACAGGGCCGAGCCGTCCTGCTCGACCGGCACGGTGCCCAGCACACGCTTGACGTCCCATGGCCCGTCGGCCCCGACGACGCCCAGCAGGCCTCCTACGCCGTGGTAGCTGAAGTTGTACGTCAGCAGCCGGAGCTTCTTGACCTGGCCTCGCGGAATGTTCCGCAGCCCGCCGCCCTGGTAGATGTCGGCCAGGTATACCAGCGAGTCCTTGCGGGAGGTGTCGACCTTGGCGGCGATTACCGGCGGGCGTGGCGTGGCCTTGAGCGGCATCGGTTCGAGCATCGCCATGCCCGGCTCGGTAGCGAGCAGCACGAAGTTGTCGAACGTGTCGACCAGGTAAAGCCCCCACGGCGAGGCGGGCGTCGGCTTGCAGGATGCCAGCAGAAAATCCTCGCCGAGCGGCCAGGGGTGCAGGAACTTCGGCCAGGACGAGTTCACGAGTTGATCGCGGACGACAGGCTCGACGCGCTTGCCGTAGTCGCCGATTCGCTGGATGGCCCCATCGGCTTCCTGATGGCCTACGGCGGGGTCGAAGATCACCAGTTCGCCCATCCGCGCCACGCCATGATGGCCTGTGACGATGCCGGCAATCTTTGTCGGATGGCCCGGCATGGCCCGGGCGTAGAACAAGCTGTTGGGCCAGAACGAGTTGCTGCCGTACAGCGCCATCTGCATCGTGCCGTCGGGGTTCATCTGGAAGAGTATCCGAGAGTTGGCGTGAGGCAGGCCCGAGTATTCCCAACGAAGGTACATGACGTGCCCGTCCGGCAGGACCGTCGGGCACCAGTTGTGGTCCTGGTCGAACGTCAGCCGGCGGATGTTGCCCGATCGCGTCTCCAGCAGGTACAGGTTCGTCACCTTGCTGGAGCCGCGAACGCAAGGCACGCCGATCATGGGCGCCGTCGACGTGAACATTATGTTGCCGTCCGGCAGGTAGCACGCGTCGTAGTTGTACACGTCGCTGTCGCCGATAAGCTCCAGCTTGCGCGGCGGGCCGCCCGAGACGGGCATCTCGTACACGCCCCAGACGCCTTTGGCGTCCGTCGAACTGAACAGCACCCGCGAGCCGTCGAAGTGCAGGTCCACGTCGCCGATGAACCGCCCGCCGTCCGGGCGGTAGAGCGTCGCGAACTTCCCGCCGTGCCGCCAGTCGGTCATCACGGCCAGGTCGTTGTCGTAACCCGTTTTGCGAAGGCACGAGTTGCTCTGCCAGTTGGCGGGCAGGCCGAGGTACTTCTCGCTGCGCCGCACGAGAAGTATCTTCTCGAAGTCCAGTAGGGGATTTGAAAGCGCCAGCTCGCGCACGGCCCGCCGCGCCTGGAGGTAAATCGCGTGCGTCTTGAGGTCATCCGCCGCAGCGCCCAGAGCGGCCAAGGCCTTGGCGATCCGCCCGGCCGACGCCTCGAAACCTGCCGTGTCCGCCCCCTGGCTGCGCAGCTTTGCCGCCAGCATCCGCCCGCTCGTCAACACCTTCTCGACGGCCGCGGCGTAGCGGTCGCGGGCGACGCTGCCCGGTCCGGCCTTCACCGCGCGCCGCGGGCCTGTTGAGTAGGGGCTTGCGCTGGACTGGTCGGCCGGCTTGTGCAGGGCCAGGTTCTTTTGCGGCTCGGCCGGGCCGTAGACCTCCACCTCGTCAAGGTGCAGCCATGTCCGCTCGGGAAGCTGAATGCGGACATACCGGGCCTTCTGGCCCCGCACGCCCGCGCTGAGCGGCTTGCTGTCCGAGTGGCCTCGAAAGACCGTGCCGTCGTGCTTGTAGACCGTCCGCCAGGTCTTGCCGTCGTCGCTGAGCAGCACGTGCAGCCTGGCCGCACGCTCGCTGACCTCGCATCGGTTGTAGACCATCACGCGGTCGAGCTCGAAGACCTCCTGGAGGTCCACCTGCCACCAGGGCTTGTCGTTCTCGTTGGTGTGGAAGCCGAAACCGCCGTTCTTGATCGCGTCGCAGCCGCCGACGGCGTCGTCCTTCGGTAGCACCGCACTGGGCGTGGCCTTCGTGGCGACGCCGGCCGCGCGGAGGAGCTGACGCTGCCACTCCTGCTCAAGCTGCCTGGCAAACGGTTCGGCCGACGCCGCCATGGCCAGGCCGGACGCTGCCGACAACGCCGCCAAGGCGGCAACCGCGCCAGCTCGAACTATCCACGGTCCTTGCCTTCTCATTGAAGTCTCCTGCTGCGCCTAGCCGTCTGTATCGCGCCGCGTCCGGTATTTCTTGAAACCCTTATACTCGTTTGATGGGGCTGTTCACTTCTCGCCCGCCACCATCCTGGGGTCTTGGCCCGCGGGAACAGGCGTGGCGCTTTGCGTGTATCGAACGGAATGAACGCGACAAGATGGTCCTCGGTGCGTTCGAATTCCACCCTCATCGAAACTACCCGCAACCGGACTCAGGCTGGGTTCCGCTCTTCCTGCTCACGGAAGCGAGCAGGCCTCGGGCTGCGGATCACCAGGCTACTCCCACTCGATCGTTGCAGGCGGCTTGCTGGAGATGTCATAGACCACGCGGTTGACGCCGCGGACTTCGTTGATGATTCGGTTGGAGATCGTCGCCAGGACGTCGTAGGGGATTCTCGACCAGTCGGCGGTCATGAAGTCGGCGGTGTCAACCGAACGGACGGCGACCACGTCTTCGTAGGTTCGGCCGTCGCCCATCACGCCGACGGACTGCACGGGCAGCAGGACGGCGAATGTCTGGGCGGTCTTGCGGTAGAGGTGGTTGGCGTGGATCTCCTCCAGCAGGATGTTGTCGGCCTTGCGGAGGACTTCGAGGCGCTCGCGGGTGACCTCGCCGATGCATCGCACGGCCAGGCCGGGGCCGGGGAATGGGTGGCGCCAGACCAGTGTCGGCGGCAGGCCCAGCAGTTCGCCGGCCTGGCGGACCTCATCCTTGAACAGGTCGCGGAGCGGCTCGATAAGCTCGAAGCCAAGCTCGGCCGGCAGGCCCCCGACGTTGTGGTGCAGCTTGATGTTGGCGGCCTGGCCCGCCAACGAATGGCCGGACTCGATTACGTCCGGGTACAGCGTGCCCTGGGCAAGGTAGCGGGCGTTGGTGATGCCCCGGGCCGCCTCCTTGAACATGTCGATGAAGGTATGGCCGATGATGCGGCGCTTCTCCTGCGGGTCCGTCACGCCGGCAAGCAGCGTCAGGAACTGCTTCTCGGCCTCGATGACGGTCAGGTCGATGCGGAAGTGGTCGGCGAAGGTCTTGCGGACAAGCTCGACCTCGTTCATCCGCAGCAGGCCGTTGTCGACCAGAATGCACGACAGGCGGCCGCCGATGGCCTTGTGAAGCATGGCTGCGACGACCGAGGAATCCACGCCGCCCGAGAGCCCGCAGATGACCTGCTCGTCGGGCCCGACGCGATCTCGGACCTCCGCGACGACCTGCTCGACGAACGAGCCCATCTTCCAAAGGCCCCGGCAGCCGCACACGTCGTAAAGGAAGTTGACGAATATCTCGCTGCCGTGCGGCGTGTGAGTGACCTCCGGGTGGAACTGCACGCCGAAGAACGGGATCTTCCGGTGCCGCACGGCCGCGTACGGGCAGGTGGTGGTCGTGGCCAGCGCGACGAAGTCCGGCCCGAGATCGTGGATCTGGTCGCCGTGGCTCATCCACACGCTTGTCGTGGCGGGGACGTTCTTCAGAAGCGTGTCGGCGTCGAGGACTTTCAGCGACGCCCGGCCGAACTCGCGGGAGGCGGCGGGCTTGATGTCCGCGCCGAGCATCTGGCAGGAAAGCTGCATGCCGTAGCAGATGGCCAGGATCGGCACGCCGAGTTCGAAGATCTCCTTGCGGCACCGCGGCGCGCCGTCGTCGTAGACGCTGGACGGCCCGCCGGTGAAGATCAGGCCCTTGACGTTGAGGTCGCGGATTTCCTCGGCCGTGACGTCCGGCTTGGCCAGCACGCTGTATACGCCGCTGTCTCGCACGCGGCGCGCGATAAGCTGTGCGTACTGGCTCCCGAAGTCCAGGATTACGATGGTTTCCGCCTGTCCGATTCGCTCGCTCATTAACAGGGCCTCACCCCGGTCTTACCGGTCGTGCTTGATGCGATAGTGCCCTGTCAGAGGAAACGCAAACAGGCGGGCCTCTTCCGTTGCGCCACCTCCAATGTTGTGAATGACAAGGGGAATACCGTCTCCGCTTTTCCTATCGCTCACGATCATTATGTGGGGCCGGTTTCGCCCTACCGTGCAGGTGACCACATCCCCGGGCGCATAATCACGCTTGTCGGTCGTAACCGGCACCGACAATCGCTTCCTCTGAAAGTAGCAACGCAGGTTGGGAACACGGCGATGATCGATATTCGGATCCGGCTTCTTCAGTCCCCATATCTTCGGATACTCCGAGAAGGCGGCCTTCATGTCTTCATACACCAACTTCTGCAAGTCCATGCCCAGAGCATCCCGCAGGGCCCGAACCACAACATCTGTGCATACGCCCTTTTCGATACTGACGTCGCCGCCGGGGTAGTCCAGCCGAACGTAAGCGGGGTCATAGATCATCGTCCTGCCAACCTGCCCTCGCGCCGCGGACACGATGGGCGCCGCAGGCACGATGGGCGCCGAGGGCACGATGGGCGCCGAGGGCACGATAGGCGCCGAGGCTGGCGCAGTTTCTTCCGCGCCGTTGGGTTTCGCAAGGGCGTCATCCTTGGCCACGTCTCCAGAGTGTGGCTCACCAGTTTCACCATCGGGTCTGTCGCAGCCACCCAGAAGGCAGCCCCAACAGAGAATGCCAGCTAACCAGACGTCAACGCGCGGCTGCTTCTGCTTCATCTCATCTCCTGCTCGAACATCCGGGTCCACTTGCCGGCGCGTAAGCGGCGGTCAAGTGCAACCCGTTGTTATGCGCCGCATCCTCTCAATCCAGGATTTCCCATATAGACGGCAGCCCACGACTGTCGCGGGCCTTTTCGTTGATCCTATCAAGATTTCGGACACTCACAAGCCCTTTCGCAGCCCAGCACAGGGCCATTTGCTTGCCATGGGGCGGTGGTGCTGTCCAAAACGGCCTTCATCCAGGTGCTTGGATCAGGTACGGGCAGACCGTCCCCATCGCCTCCATCTTCTCTGGCTGTCTCGACGGTTCTCGCCGTTACCGTGTGGCAGATGTTTTGGCCAATACGCCAGTCGTCCAGCCGGTCGCCCGCCATCGCGGTCACCCCCAGTGCTTCGTCAAGCTCCTGATAGGCCAGCAATTCCGCGTCCGATGTGATCCTGGAACCGTGGAATTCGAGCTTCAACCTACCGTCAAAACCCAGCCGCAACGCTTCCCTGCGTCTTTCACCCATTGGACTGCTCACTATTCTTGCCTTCCATGTCAAGATCAGCCCGTGTTCACAGGCATAAACGATGGCCCATTATACCAAGGCTGCAGAATCTATCTGGGGAATCCGGGCTTACAAGTCCATTTCGAGTGCTGGGGATGAAGGACGCATGATACGCGCGCGGGGGGCGGTTGGCAATATCGAAGGACTTCCCAGGGATTCCTGTTCCCAGGGATTGCTATCCCTGGGCTTCATATCACCCGCATCCGGCGCCGAAGCCCAGGGATAGCAATCCCTGGGAATGGAAAAGGGGACTCGCACTCCCTTGTTGGGAGCAAGAAGAGCGATCAGACCTCGCTCTGCATTCCTATCACCTCTTCGATTCGGTCGGCGAACCATCGCCGGCCCTTGAGCAGCAGCGACGGGTGGCCCGCCCAGCCCACGGTGTATAGGCGTTTTGGCTGCGGGGCGGCCTCGTAGACGGCCCGGCCTTGGGAGTAGGGAACGACCAGGTCGAGCCGCCCGTGAATGACGATCAGTGGGCAGTTCAGGCGGCGGGCGGCTTCGATGGTGGAGGTGTCGTCGGGGTCGAAGCCTGCCCTCTCGGCGGCGCGGGCCCAGACGGCCTGGAACTTTTCCTTGCTCATCAGGGGCACGGCGCGGCGGGTGATGCTCGGGCCGTCGGCAAACGGGGCGGCGGCGACCGCGCCTCGCACGAGCGGGTCGATGGTGGAGTACTGAATCGCTATGGCCGCGCCCATGGAGAACCCGAAAACCCACAGAGGCCCGCGCACGTCGCCGGCGGCGCGGAGGCGGTCCATCAGGGCGGCGAGGTCCCGCTTTTCCAGTGCGCCGAAGGTGGTGTGCCCGCCGGTGCTTGCGCCGTGGCGCCGCAGGTCGGGCATGACCACGTCGAACCCGCGACGCGCCATCAGTTCGCCCAGGTCGAAGAAACGGGCCTTCGAGTCCCACAGGCCGTGGATGATCAGCACCGTGCCCGGCGAGGCGGCGGCGCCAGGCCCGCGCCCGCGGATGAGCCAAACATCCAACTCGACGTCGTCGGCGGGAGAAAACCGGAGCTGCTTGTCGATCCGCCCGGCCGACAGGAGCCTGTCGGCGCCGGTCAGCGTGGCCAGGCGAAGCGTACCCGGCCAGCGGCAGTGGCGCAGCACCCGCATCGCGTAGAAATCCAGGCCGCGAAAGCCTGGGGCGGTGGGGCGGCTGGGATTGTCTTCATTGGCTTTCGCCATGGGCGAGGCCCCGTCCTTTCACTGCGCCGTGTCGCCTACGTCCTGTGGAACTGTTTTTCGAGGTCCTTGAGGGTCAGCCGCAGCGTAGTCGGTCGGCCGTGGGGGCAGGCGGAGGACTTCTCGGCAGTCCGGGCTCGATCGAGCAGCGAGTCGATCTCCTGGGCCGTCAGCGGGTCGCCTGCTTTGACGGCGGCCTTGCAGCTCATCATGGCCAGCACGTCCTCGAGCAGGCGTTCGCTGTCGAGCGTCTCATCCTCGGTGAGGCGGTCGAGCAGTTCGCGGAGGAACTCGTCGGGGTTTACACCCCGGTCTGCGAGGAGGCTGGGAAACTGCTGGACTGCCATGGTATTTGGGCCGAAGGGCGAGACCTCGATTCCCAGCCGCCCCAGCAGGTCGGCATGCTGTTCCAGCAGGGCGGCCTCGGCGGCGCAGACGGAGAACGTGGCCGGTATGAGCATCCGCTGACCGGCGAGTCGGCCATCGGCCAGGCGGGCGCGAAGTTCGTTGTAGAGGATCCGTTCGTGCAGGGCGTGCTGGTCGATGATCTCAAGCCCGTCGGGCGTCTGGATGACGAGATAGCTGTTATGCACCTGCATTGCCGCGAACCCGTCGGCGCCGCTCGGCTGGGGAATGTCGATGGGCGCCCCGGGCGCCCCGGCGCGGTCCTCGGGTTCGGCGACGTGCAGCCCGGCTGGCTCGGCTGGTTCGCCGCTGTCGGCGGGGGCGTGGCTGGTCGAACGTGGCGTCTGCCACGAACGCGGCGGCTGAGCCGGGAACTCGAGCTTGGCCTGGGGCGTCGGCGCGGACTTGAAGAAATCCGCCATGGCCTCTCGGAGCGATGCCCGGCGCTGGTCGGCGAGTTGCTCGGGGCCCTCGTAGCCTTGCTCGTTGACGATTTCTGTTGCGGCGCGCTGGCCGGTAACGCCGGGCATCGGCGTTACGGATGCGACCTTCGCGCCTGGGTTGAGTTCCGCCCGCGCGAGCGTCTCCTTCAGTGCGGCCAGGACCTCGCCGTGCATGGCCTGGCTGTTTTGGAAGCGGACCTCGATCTTGGTCGGATGGACGTTGACGTCCACCTCGGCGGGCGGGATCTGGATGAAAACAAACGCTGCCGGCCAGCGGTTGGGATCGATCCGCCCGCGGAACGCCTCGCGGAGCGCGTGCGAGAGCAGCCGGTCGCGGATGAACCGCCCGTTGAGGAAGAAGTACTGCCATTTGCCCGTCGCCCGTGCCCCGGCCGGCGGGGCGACCAGGCCGGCGACCGTGATCGTGCCGCCGCCACGGCGGATGATGGGCAGCAGGGCCTCGCCGAGTTCCTGGCCGAACAGGTCCGTCGCTCGCTGGGCCGTGCCGGGCGTGGCGGGGAGGTTCTTCATCTCCCTGCCGTTGTGGGTGAGCGTGAAGGCGACCCGCGGATGCGGCAGGGCCAGGCGAGTGATCTGCTCGGCGATGTGCCCGATCTCCGTGGTGGCCGTGCGCATGAACTTCCGCCGGGCGGGCGTGTTGAAGAACAGGTCTCGAATGGTGATGGTGGTTCCCGGCGCGGCCGGGCAGGGCCGGACCTGGCCGACGGTCTCGCCGGAGGCCTCGACCACGCATCCGCCGGCGTCTTCGCGGCGCCGCGTCTGGATTCTCGCGTGCGATATCGACGCGATGGACGCCAGCGCCTCGCCGCGAAAGCCCAGCGTCGCGATGGCGAACAGGTCGTCCTCGCCGGCAAGTTTGCTGGTGGCGTGCGGGCGGAAGGCAAGGGCCAGGTCCTCGGGGCTTAGGCCGCATCCGTTGTCGGTCACCTGGATCAGCTTGCGCCCGCCGTCGGCGATGGCGACGTCGATGCGGTCCGCCCCGGCGTCGATGGAGTTCTCGACGAGTTCCTTGACGACGCTGGCAGGCCGGTCGATGATCTCGCCCGCGGCGATCTTGTTGACCAGATGTGTCGGGAGAACCGCAATTGCCATGCGACGATTGTAGCAAAGCCCCGCGTACAAAGCCATTCAGCAGGGATGCATGGGATGCATGGGAAAAAGAAGAAACAGTATGATTTCACGCAGAGGTCGCCGAGAACGCTGAGGTAGGAAGAAGCAGAAGAAACGTCAGAAGGGGATTACACAGATTAAGGGATTGCATGGATTAAACAACTTATATATGTTTTCATCCATGTAAAGTTCTTTTGCTTCTACCCTCCGCGTTCTCTGCGACCTCTGCGTGAACTTGTTTCTTCTTTATCCCCTGCATCCCCTGTATCCCTGCTACTCCTTCAGCCCGTATTCCTTGATCTTGCGATACAAGGTCCGCTCGCCGATGCCGAGGATGTTGGCGGCCTGTTCGCGGTTGCCGTCCACCATTCGCAGGGTGTTGCGGATGAGTTCCTTCTCGGCCTCTTCGAGGCTTATGCCCGCGAGGTGGCCCAGTTGGGCGCTTGCGAGCTGTTCGGGGCCCTTGTAGATGTCGGTGGGCAGGTCGTCGACGGCGATTTTCTCGCTGGAGGCCAGGACGACCATGTTCTCAGCGACGTTGCGAAGCTGGCGGATATTGCCCGGCCAGGGGTAGGCCATGAGCACGCGGCGGGCGTCGGCGGTCACGCCCCGCACCTTCGTGCCGTGGCCGGCGTTGGTCTGCTTGATGAAGTGGTCGATCAGCAGGGGGATGTCCTCGCGCCGCTCGCGGAGGGGGGGCACATCGAGCGTCACGCCCTTTATGCGGAAGTAGAGGTCCTTGCGGAACTGCTTCTCGCGGACTCGCTCGGCCAGGTCGGTGTTGGTGGCGCTTAGCACGCGGACGTTGACGCGGATAGGGTCGTTCGAGCCGACCCGGACCACCTCGCCGTTTTCCAGCACGCGCAGCAGCTTGGCCTGCATCGCAATCGGCATGTCGCCGACCTCGTCGAGAAACAGCGTCCCGCCGTCGGCGTACTCGAACCGGCCGGGCCTGTCTGTGGCGGCGCCGGTGAACGCGCCCTTGACGTGCCCGAACAACTCATCCTCCAGCAGCGTCTCGCTGAGGCCGGCGCAGTTGATGGCCACAAACTTCTTGTCGCCGCGGTTGGAGTTGTGATGGATCGCCCCGGCAAGCAGGTCCTTGCCCGTGCCGGATTCCCCGAGGATCAGCACCGGCAGGTCCGTCGGGGCGATCCGCCGGACCGTGTCGAGGATCTTGAGCATCTTCGGCGAATGCCCCACGATGTTCTCGAAGCCGTACAGGTCGTCCACCCGCTGGCGCAGCTTGCGTATGGTGCGCCGCTGGGCCGTGACCTCGGCCGCCCTGCCGACGACCACGCGAAACTCGTCGAGGTCCAGCGGCTTCTCGACGTAGTCGAACGCCCCCTGCTGGAGAGCCCGGCGACAGGTTTCGACCGACGAGTGGGCCGTGATGAGGATGACCTTCGTCCCAGGCGCGTGCTCGCCGGCCGCGGCGAGGACCTTCAGGCCGCCCTCTGTCTCGCCGGCCAGGACGAGGTCGGTGACGATGATGTCGAACCGCCGGGCCTGTATGCGAGCCAGGGCCGTGGGAAGGTCGTTGACCACGGTGCAGGCATGGCCCATCCGCGAGAGGCCCTCTTCGATGGCCTCGGCGTGGGCCTCTTCGTCCTCGACGATCAGAATGTTGGCCGCGGCTCGCTCGGTTTTGTCAAACGGGGTCGGTGTCATAGCCCAATAACGGTAGCGTACGGAGCGGCGGCTGTCAATTGGCGGCGACAAAGCTGTTGTCGGCGGTTCAGCAGGAGCCCCCTAACGGCGACGCCTGCTACTGCTCGAAGCGGGCCGGCGGCATGGCTTGCGACATTCACTGCACGCGGTGCCCAGGTTGGTGACATGTAGGCCGGGAATCGCCGCAATTTTGCCCTTTTTTAGCCCATTATGGACTTGACAGAAGCGGGGGTGGGCGGGTATAATAATTGGTTAGTGAGAGTAGCACTTCTTGTTAAGTGAGAGCAAATGCCGGCGCGTGCTGTCCGCATGCGGCCGTCCATTTTATTGGAGCAATGAGGGAGAGATCATGACGACAAGAAACCGAACCGGAATCGTCTTGGCCCTCGCCGCCGTGGCGATGGTAGCTCTCGTCTTCACCGCTACCTCGGCCAACGCGGCACTCATCTCATACTGGAGTTTCGACACCGATGCCTCTGACGGCATGGGTGCGCATAACGGCACATTGGTCAACGGCGCCGCAATTTCGGCCGGGAATCTGGGATTTGGCGGAGGAGAGGCGCTCTCGCTGGGAGGCGGCTCCGGCCTTACGGCAGATCACGTCACCACCGCGAACCCGACTACCTTCGACTTCAATACTGATTTCACGTGGCATGCCTACGTTAAGACAAGCAGCGGCAGCGGTGCGATTTTCGGACGCTCCCCTGCAACGCCAATCATTCACAACCAAGGGTCGAAGATACTCTTCATCAGTTCGAACACCCCAAGGTTTGATACGGGTTGGGTCGGTGCGGTGAACACGGGCGTCGCCGTCAACGACAACCAGTGGCACCAAGTCATCGCGACCTATGTCGCGGCGACCGACCAGCTCGATATCTTCGTCGACCCAGTCGCAGGGGCGACCACAGGCAACTACAGCGGCACCCACGACGTCAACCGCTTCGACGAACACACCCTCGTTCACAACGGCGGTCTTGCGGACACATCTTTCCGAATCGGACAGGGCTCGGATAACTTCAACAGCAATGCTATCACCGGCCTGATTGACGAGGCCGCGGTGTTCAATACCGCTCTCGCGGGCGCCGACCTCGACCAGCTCATCACCAGCGGGCCAGTGTCGTTCGTCCCCGAGCCCGCAACTATGAGCCTTCTGGCTCTTGGCGGATTGGCCCTGCTGCGTCGTCGTAGATCCTGAGCCTGCTTGCCCTGAGTTTTGTCGAAGATTTCGAACGGGAATCGCGCATAACCGCAAAGACGCAAGAACAACAAGAATGCATCACGGGGCGGCCTCTTCATCGGGTCGCCCCGTTCTTATTGTGTGCCCAAAGGCTGCTACAAATTTCCCTCGAGCCCCTGTGGCCGAGATGGGGAATCATCCAAAATGTTCCTGGCCGCCCTTTTCGTTTTCCCTGTTGTCAGGGCCGTCGCGAGGTTGCAGAAGGGATGACGCAGACGTTTCCGGCGTCCTGTACTTGGAGGATTTCGTCGCGGCCAGGGCGGATGCCAAAGCGGCTCGCACCGCGCCGCCGGCGGCAGCGATGATCCGCGGGCCGGTCTGGACGAGGTTGACGGCCGCGACAGGCCGGGCCGCCGAGCCGGCCAATCCCTACGCCCAGGCCTGAGCAAGGCCCTAACAGGCGACCATGTGTTGGCGAACAAAATCAGCATGGTGAGTTTCCAATGGATGTCCCCAGATTCCACCGCGGGCTCGATTTTGTCAAACGGCGTCGCTTGCTACTCTGCGAAGTACCTTTGCTACGAAGCACGAGCCGCGACGTGTCAAAGCGGCGAGGG
>JAUWQU010000257.1 GCA_030610965.1 Phycisphaerae bacterium | reverse complement strand
CCTCGGCCACGTAGCCGACTTGTGCTTCCAAGGCTTTCACCAGCGTTTGCATTTCCTCCAGAGACTCCGCTGCCGTGCCCAACGCGTCCAGCGCTTCGGACTGATTCTTGGCCTCCAGCAGGCGTATGGAATCATCCATATCGGACCCGGCGAAGAGCAGCGGCGTGCCGGCATCCAGTCTGCCGGCCACCAGGTCCAGCAATGGCGCCACGTCAACCAGGCACCGGCGCAGGTTCCCCTGCTCCGGCACAAGACCCGGCAAGCCGGCCGGCGCTGCCTCCCGCGTCGCCGCGATCAGGTCACGCTGTTCGGCAACGATGTCCGCCATGTATTCGTTCGCATACCCGACGGCGCGCTGAAGCACGAGCAGGTCCTGAAGCAGGCCGAGTCGCTCGCTCTGGGCCTGGGCAAGGCGGGCGGCTTCGGTCAGGGCATCAGCCGCCGCCTCCTGGTGCTCGATCGCTTCGCCCGGCCGGTTTCCCCTCAGTGAAGGAAGCGCGTTCGTCATGGCAAGAACGACCCGGTCGAGCCGGCTCAAGAGCGGCGCCATATCCCTGTTCGGCGTCGCGAGAGTATCGTTATCCGTGACGAGTTCCTTCCGGAATTCTTCGACCTCCTCGACCAGGAACTGTTGCGGCTCGGCCACGGATGCACAACTCTTGCCTCCGCTTTTGGCGTCTTCGGTTTGATCGAGGATATCGATCTGCCGCGTCTCATAATCCACGATACGCGCCGCGCGATCACTTGCCGCGGAGGCAAGCGCGCTGACGCCTTGTGTCTTCAGCCCCAGATCCGTTGCGCACCTGTTCACAATCCCAGCCAACAGGGTCATCGACTTCTCCGCCTCCCGTTGCCGATCGGCTACCATCTTCCGTTCACCGGCATTGACCTGCGCAACGGCTTCCGTCATGGCGCGCTGCGAGGCGGCCAGCAGGTCCTTGACCGGCGGCGCCTGTGGCGGGGCGGTATCGAACAGTTGCGGCCGCGGCGCGGGAATCGACGGCAGCAGCAACTGCAAGAGCTTCCCGCGGAGCGCCGCCTGCGTACGTACGATTGCGGACCGGCGCTTGTTGAACTGCTCAGGCGTCATCGTTTCGATCTCAACGCGCAGCTTCTTCTGGGCGTTCACGAGAGAAACGAACATGGCACGGGCCGTGAGCAGCGCCTGGTACTCAGCCCCGGTCCGCACTTGGAATTCCGCACTGAGCAAAGTCTGGATGATCTCGGACTGGACGCTCACCGACCGATCGGGGCGACCTTGGCGAATGAGTGCGGCAGTTTCCTGCATCTTCGCTTCGATCCCGGCACCTTGCAGTTCCTTGATGCGGCGGGTCAGCCCGAGTACCGCCAGCGGCCGGCTTGTGTACCGCATGTGCTGCCGCAGGTCGGAAAGCAGGTTGACGGTCCATCGGGCAAGTTCGTCCTGTCGCTTCGCCAGGACCTTGTCCCCTTCGCCCGCCGCATCCGGTCTTGCATCAATGCTTTGAAGCCTCAGAGAAGCCTGTGTCTGTGCGAACACGTGCAACTCACGCGCAAAGACTTCCTTGGCCGAATCGATCCCTCCCTGCAGCACCAGGCTGCCAAGCTCGCGGGCCGCTGCGTTGATGACGAGCGCGGCGGGCGCCGGATCGAGCGTGCTCGGCGCGTCGTCATGGATTGTGCCGGCCTGTGCCCGAAGCAGGGACGCCGCCCGGGCGACATGCGCCTCAGCAATGGAATGCAACTCCGAGCAAATCTTGGCCAGGGACGCACCTTCCACCGCATCCGGGACGTTGTTCGCCGCCAGGTCGTCGATCAGGCCCTGTACGTCGCGCATCGTCAACTTCAGGCGTTCGCGCACCATCTCCTGCCGAACCGCTTCCAGTTGACAGGTCTGCGTAAACACGTCGTCGTCCGGATCGAGGTTCCAGACGAGGTCATAGGCCGCACGCTCCTGCCTGTAAGCGGTACGAATCCGCGACAGCAGACGATCTCTTTGCTTCGCGATCTGTTTAAGGTAATCCTCCCTGGACAAGAACGTTACGCGCCGCGTTTCCGAACGAGCGCGATGGGGGCCTTCCGGCCCGGGATACCCGTCGGCCAGTTCAACCACGAACGAAACCTTATCGCCGATCCCCAGATCGGTCAGTACCGTCCGGTAGTCCCAGTCGATCCGCTGTTCCCCTCCTCCGCTGCGTATCGGCGCCGACAGGTGAACGGTCTTTTCCGCCCAGAGGTTGACACGGTAGGCGACGGTCCCGGCCGCGATGCCGTGGTCGTCCCTGGCGCGGACGACCAAGTCAATGGGGCGTCCCAACATCGCGTTGAGATTCCCGGCCGGCGATGTGAGTTCCACGTGGGGCGGCTGGTCAGACGCCACCTGCAGGTAGTGGCGAGGACTCGTGAAAGAGAACCCATGCTCTTTATCCACCCACGAAAAGCTGTATGCCCGCGAGGCCGCGGCGACCTCGGCCATCGTCACCTGCAAACCATCCGGACTTACTTCGAGGGGCCGGGAAGCCTCGCCATCGCGGTTGAGGACCGCCTTGCTGATCGGACGGTCCAAGGCGAGGCGCCACTTGATGCGGGTCCCTTCCGGCACGGTGAACGTAAGGGCCTCAACGGTTTCCGCGGGGCGTTCCATATAGGGTGGAAACTCGAGGTCGCCCTCGACCCGCTCGACACGTGGCGAAGGGATGACCTGTACGCTGTGCCAGGAGGTCCGCGCGTCACCTGCGCTAATGCGATACTCGAATCCCCGGAACACCGACGCGATGGTATATTGGCAAATGCCTTTGGTGATATCGAGGGAGCGTTCGCGCGGGCGGCCCTCGCCGGTCCGCAACTCAAGTCGCGCCTGGCTTGGAATGATGCCCGACACTCGCGCCTCGATCCGGGCGCCGTCCCCCTCCTTCACGACCAGATTGCCCTGCTCCAGGGCCAGTTGGGTCCGTGTGGGGTAACTGATCGCCAGCCAAGGGGCGAAAATGCGTGCCAAACCGGCGCCGAGAAGCGGGCCGTTTACAATAGCAAAGGCGCCGATAACCGTCGCCAGGATGAGTACGGCCGTCGCCGGGCGACGGAGCCCACGGAAGCACACGATCTCCTCGGCTCGTAAGCGCGCAGCAGCTTCCTCGGCTCGGCGTCTCGTCATTTCGCACAGGGACTCGGACGTCCCGACAGGTGCCCCGGCTTGCCGGAACTGGACCGCGGTAACCAGCAGGCTTTCCAGGCCGCCGTGGTGTTCCTCAATCCGCAGCGCCGTATGCACGGCGTTGAAAGCGCGGGTATGCCGCCAACCGCAGCGCCGGGCCTTGTACACCGAAACGGCCAGCAACGTCGCGAGGATCGCGACGCGCCCCGGTGCGGGCAGGTCCGTCAGCCAGTCAATCGCCATTCCGGCAAGGAACATCAGTATCCCCCACCGGCAAAGGGCCAGAAGCCCCGCGTTGACGTGGAGCCACTGAGCGCGACGCCACACGGCCCTGACGCGTGCATCCAGGTTCTGTTGTGAATGCTTCGTGGTCACGGCAGATCGTGCCTCCTTCGCAGAATCCATTCAAACCCCGTTAAGCCAACCAGAAGCAAAGCAACCAGGCCGTTGTCCCATAGGGGCTGTTCGGTCAGTACAGTGGTCGTGTAGGGTTCGCGGTCCACCAAAGACTGCAGGCTCTGGAACTGCTGGATGCCGATGCACTTTCCGCCCGAGAGATCCGCAATCCTCTGCAAGTGTTCGATCCTCGCGTCCGTGTAGACCATTTCCCGTTTGAAGTCGGCGACCTGAAACTCGGTCGTATTGGCCACGCCCCGATCATCGACATTCGCTTCCATCCGATAGCGGCCCGGGCGCGGCGGCGAGAAGTAGCCCTCGTACAGTCCGGGATGGGTCGAGTCCGGCCGGAGGCTGACGCGTTCCTCCGTGCCCAGGTCGTCCAACGCGGTCACGATCACGTCAAAGCGAGGCTGGACGACCGGAGCGAAGTTATCGTCGAGCACATGTGCGTATATCCGGGCTTGATCGCCAAAGGGGTATGCGGAGCGGTCCGTTTCCAGGCGGATTCTCTTATGTTCACCCATGAGTCGTGACAGTGTCAGGAACTGAATGCACTGCGACCACACGCGCCAGTGATACTTGTCGCCCGTCTTGAAGCGAAGCCGCCACAGCCTGTCGGTTGCCATGGCCATGCATTTGCCGGTTCCGTATCGTTGCCAGCTCACAAGTGGGTAACGGTCGGAAGCCGACCGCGTATCGGAAAGCCCGGCCAGCACGGTCGCCCCGGGCTTCGGGCCTAGAAGCGGAGGCAGGCGGTCCAGAGGCGCCACGCGGCTCCATATGCGGTCGTTCTTCTCCGTATCGTTCTCCAGCGTCATAACCATGCTGCTGCGGCCTTCGGGTGTCAGGACGGGATACACGGATTCGGCGACATCTTCCCAGGGGCTGTCGGGTTCGAACCGCACAGGAAGCATCTTCTCGACCGGTGTCCCGGCATAGCTGGCAGGGGCGAACATCGCCCCGCACAACATCAGCAGCGATCCCCCCCGATCCCTGATGAGTTCCTCGAGCAACCGGAACTCCTCAACCGTAAAGAAGGATGCATCCACGTCGCCGAGAATCACAAGGTCATACTTGAAGGCTTCTTCGGGACGGTCGGGAAAGCGTGCGATGTGCTCGGGGGAATTCCGGGCCATCTCGGGCCCGACGCTGGCCGCAATGAACGTGGCGCTGATGCGTGGGTCACGCTTCAGTATCGCGCGAAGGTACCGGTATTCCCAGCGGGCGCTGCCTTCGATATACAGCACGTTGATCTTTTCATTCACGACCCGGATGCTTCGCTCGACCCGGTTATTCTCTACCGAGACCTCGTCGGCGAACGGCTCAATGGAAATGGCGACATGCGCAGCGCCCTTCTCATACAGGTCGACACGGAACGAGATATCCTCGAATTGCAGGCCGCTCTTGAAACGGACGGTTCGTTGCGATACGCGTCTGCCGTTAAGAAGCACCGCCAACCGGGCCGCCCGTTTCTCATAGCCTTTGGACCGGATCTGCACGCGGACAGGAACCTTATCGCCGGAGAACGCCACCTCCTGAATGATGATATCGCGAATGGACACGGCGTCCGGGTCGGCCAGGCCGATCGGTACGGTATAGACAGGAATGCCGCGGGCGCCCAAGTCTTGAAGCACGGTTGCGAACCGACGCGATGAGGTATTGTCAATACCGTCGGACAGAAGCACAATTCCGGCCAGCGGGGCGCCGCGGTCCGTGTCGGCTACCGCTTCAAGCGAATCCGCGATGGACGTTTCCGGCTCGACGGCCTGCAACTCCGCAAGGAAGTCCTTCGCCACGCCCCGGCCGGCGCTGACCATCCGAGAGGTCTTGCCGAAGGCGTGGTAGCTGACGTCGAGATCGTCGCCGATCGACGCAAAGATCGTGCGTGCAGACTGCGACAGCAGCCCCCTGGCAACATCAAGCCGCGAGGCGGCGGCGATGGCGCGGCGATGCTTGGCATCCAGCGCCATGTAGGCGCTGTTCGCCTCGGTCGTTTCCGACAGCGGAAGCATTCCAAGCCCAACAGCCGCTCTTACAATATCCTCGGGCCGCTTGCGCTGGTCCCTGACAGACATGCTCTGAGACACATCCAGCAGTACCGGCAGGCGGCGTCTATGCGTGCGCGTCTCCCTGACCACCACAGTCGGCTCGAACAGCACTGCAACGACCAGCGTCATAACAACCAGCCTGGCGACCGCCATGGCGATGCGTCTCCACAACGGCACGCCCCAGGACCGGCGATAGAGGAATACGGTCAGTACCATGACGCCGACGAACACCGCCACCATGGCGGCCGTCGGTAGCGGGCGTGCCCACATGAGCCGTTCGACCTGAACGTCATTGAAGAGCCACTTGAGCATCTAGGCGTCCTCCGCGTTTGCCGACAAAGGCGATGGCTTGCCTGAGTGCAACCGGCTGCTGAGCAAACGATCGGCAAACAGACTTTCGATCAGAAGCAACACCAGGCCGGCGCCTATGAAGAAGCGCCAGAGCGAAAGCCACGTACGAGACCTTTCGATGGCGCCGAGCAGATCCGTCTCTGAAGGCGCTATCGTGACGCCCGTTCCCGCGAGGT
>JAUWQU010000395.1 GCA_030610965.1 Phycisphaerae bacterium | reverse complement strand
TCGGCTCGACGACATCGACACGCCGGCGTCCTTGAGCCGTTGGATGAGTTCCCCGCCGGCCTCGCTGTGGAGGAAAGCGTGGACGCTCTCGGCGATCACCGGGCCGATCTCGTTGACCTCCGTCAGGTCCTCTACGCTCGCATTGGCTATCGCGTCGATGTCTCCGAAGCGCCGGCTGAGCACTTCGCCCGCCCTGTGGCCCACGTGGCGCACCCCCAAAGCCGCTATCAACCGCTCCAAACCGCGCTTCTTGCTGGTCTCGACGGCATCCAGCAGGTTCTTCGCGGACCTCTCACCCATACGTTCCAGCGCTATTAACTGGTCATTCCGCAGCGAGTAGAGGTCCCCGAAGTGCTTAACCAGGCCCTTGCCGACGAGTTGGTCCACCACGGCCGGGCCGAGGCCCTCGATGTCCATCTGGTTTCGCCCGGCGTAGAACTCCAGCCGCTCCCGGATCTGCGCGGGGCACTCGGGATTCGGACATCGCAGTGCCGTCAGGTGGTCCACCAGTTCGCGCGGCTGGTCGCACTTGGGGCACTGCTCGGAACTCTTGCCGCGGATCTTCTGGAGCTTGCCGGTCCGGCGGGCCATGTAGTCTTCGCAGTCGGCGTTGTGGCAGCGGAAGGCGCCGAAGCCTGGCTCGGGTTTTTCCCACTCCAGGTCCATTTGGCAGTCGGGGCACTTGACCGGCGGCGCGATCGGCTCGGCGCCCTCGGGCCGGCGGTCGGCAAGCACGTCGACGACCTGCGGGATAATCTCCCCGGCCTTTTCCACGAGGATCGTGTCGCCCACGCGGACGTCCAGCCGCTGGACCTGGTCGAAGTTGTGCAGCGAGGCGCTGGAGACTGTCGTGCCGGCAAGCTGGACGGGGTCGAAGTGCGACACCGGCGTGATCGTGCCGAGCCGGCCAACCTGGAAGTCCACGCTTCGCAGCACCGTCTCGGCCCGCTCGGCCTCGTACTTGTAGGCGATGCACCATCGCGGGTACTTGCTGGCGGCGCCCAATTCCTCGCGGCTTGCCAGTTCGTCCACCTTGACGACCATGCCGTCGGTCTCGTAGCCCACCTCGCCGCGGCGCGTCAGCCAGTCGGCGATTGCAGCCAGCGCCTCGTCGATGTCATGGCAGAGCTTCCAGTGCTCGTTGGCGGGGATGCCCCACGAGGCCAGCTTCTGCATCGTCCCGCTGGCCGTCGGGGCGATCTGCTCGGAAAACTCCCCAAGTCCGTGGGCCAGAAACGCCAGTCGCCGCTCGGCCACCAGTTTCGGGTTTAGCTGTTTGAGCGTCCCGGCCGCGCCGTTGCGGGGGTTGGCGAACGTCTCCAGCCCCTGCTCGACGCGGCGGTCGTTATAGGCGTCGAACTTGCTCCGCGGCCAGTACACCTCGCCGCGAACCTCGATCACGTCGGGCAGCGCCTCGCCTTGCTTGCCTTCGAGCGTCAGCGGAATCGCGCGAATGGTGCGGGCGTTGTTTGTGATGTCGTCGCCGCGCCGCCCGTCGCCCCGCGTGGCTGCCAGCACGAGCCGGCCCCGCTCGTAGCGAAGCGAGACCGCCACACCGTCGATCTTGGGATCGACGAGATAGCTCACGTCGTCGCGGCCGAGCGATTTGCGGACGCGAGCGTCGAACTCGCGGACCTCCTGCTCGTTGTACGTGTTGTCGACGCTCAGCATCGGCGCGGCGTGCTCGACGGAGGTGAAGCCCTCAATCGGCTCGCCGCCGACTCGTTGCGTGGGGGAGTCAGGCGATGCAAGTTCCGGCCAGCGGGCCTCGATGGCCTTGAGCTCGTCCATCAGCAGGTCGTACTGCCGGTCGGCAATCTCCTGCCGGGCCTCGACGTAGTACAGCCGGTCGTGCCGCCGGATCTCCCGTCGGAGTTGCTCTACGCGTCGGATGTCGTCGTCGGCGGCTGTCATCTATTGTGGTTTGGGAATCAGGCAGAGGAACGTGAGGTCCTCGTCGCCGGCGTTGCGGAACTGGTGGTCGTCATCGGGCGCCACGTATACGGCGTGGCCGGGCCGCAGGGGAATCTCGCCCTCGGCCGTGACGATCGTGCCGGCGCCGCTCAGCACGTACACCTCGTGTTCCCAGGCATGCGTGTGGCGCGGCGTGCATCCTCCGGGGGCGACGATGAACTGCCGCATGTAGAAATGTGGCGCCTGCTCGGCGTCGTGGATCAACAGGCGGATCTTCACACCCTCGGCCCCGTCCATGTCCACCGCTTCGGCCGGGACTTCTTCGGCTATCTTGATCTTCATGTTTGCGATTCCGTTTCTGCGCGTCTGGCTTGCGTGCGGTCAGATCAACTGGCCGTCGGACCTGGCGTAGATCCACCCGTCGGAAATCAGCTCGTATTCGGCCAGTTCGTCTTGGGCGAACAGCAGCGGGATTTCCCGCCCGGCCGACTCGGGCGAATCCGAGCCGTGTATGAGATTGTATCGTTTGCTCATCCCGAAATCACCGCGAATGGTCCCGCCGGGCGCGTCCGGGCCGAACGTCGGCCCCATCAGCGCGCGGCAGACGGCGATGGCCTCGACACCCTCCAGCACCATCGCCACCACCGGCGAGGCGGTTATGAACTCGACCAGCGGCTCGTAGAAGTCCTTGCCCTCGTGGACGCCGTACATTCTGACGGCGAGCTCCGGCGAGACGCGAAGAAGCTTCATCCCGACAATCTTGAGGCCCTTGCGCTCGAACCGGCCCACGATCTGGCCGACGAGCTGACGCTGCACGGCGTCCGGTTTAAGTACGATCAGCGTGCGCTCCAATGACATCGATATCTCCTGACAGCCTTCGGCCACACGAGGCCGGACAAACGAATCCAGGCTTTCTTGACAACTGTGACAAACTGCAACCAACTGCGAAGTGATCGTACAGGCTGCGGAGGTATCGCACAACGGTTTTGCCTTCGAAGCCAGGCCAAGCGCATGCTCCGCTTTCGTAGCACGGGCATCGTGCCCGTGAGCCTGCCTGCCGTAGCTTCAGCGACGGCAGGTCGCAGGGCCGTCTCGGCCCTGCGTTGGACAGCGAAGACCACGGGCGAGACGCCCGTGGGACTCATGGGCGAGACGCCCATGCTACGACAATGCGTTTGCCCCGCCTTCGAAGCCCCCACGCTACCGCGTGGGCTTCCAGACGATTCGGCCGGCGCGATCGACGTAGCCCCACCTGGCGGTTTCGACGTCGGTCAGGAGGCCATACAACTCCCTGTGGGTTATGCCCATGATGATTCGACTCAACCCGCCGCTGAAATCCTCCGCGTAGTCGAACTGCGGTTCGATGACCATCTTGCCGGTCCTATCCACGAACCCCACCTTACCGCCCCGCGTGACCCTGGCAAGGCCTTCGGAAAACCTGAGTCCTCCCCATACGACGATCAACCAGTCAAGCCTTTTGCAGCGAAGCTCACCCTCGGCATCCAGGATGCCCCACTTGCCATCGGCGGTCTGCACTATAGCCAGGCGAGGCGGGGGTGGTTTCTCAATGCTCTCCAGGCCAGTCGCTATCCGGTCCCATTTCGCCGCCAGTGACTCACCGAGCGAGACCGGGGCAGTGGGCGCTGCCGGCTTGAGCCCGCGCGACACAGGTAGACCGTCATTGGCGCCAGAGCAATCAAATGGCCCGATCCGCTTGTAGACCGGCTGAACTACCCATTGGCCTTTGCTGTCTTTGAGGCCGACGAGCCCGCCTTTGGTAACCGGGGTCAGGTGGTACTCATATGCCGGCTCCTGCCTGAACGCTGGCTCGATCACAGCCCGGCCCGCCTTGTCGATCCTCCACGTCTTCTTTGTTCGAGTGTTCACAGGCGCACAGCCATCGTAGAAGTGCCCAGCCCGATCAAACCGACACCGGATTACCTCCCGCCCCCAGATGTCAATGAAACCAAATTTGCCATTCCTACTGACTCTGAGCATTCCTTCGTGGGGGGGACTAATAGAACGGTATGCCTTCCTGGTCAGCCTTCTGCCTTGCGTGTCATAAATGCAGGAGTACCCCAGATACTTGGATATCCACACTCCGCCATCGAACTGGGGGGCTGTAAGTTGTTTCGCCGGCACGCGAATGTTGCCGTCGCGGTCCAACAGGCCGTACAGGCCCCCCACACTGAACAAGCATAATCCGTGTTGGAATTCGCCCAACTCGCCAACTGGCTTGTCCAGCAGTTCCCGGCCGGAGCAGTCGATCATCTGCCAGCCCAGATCGGCGAGCACTGCCGCTCGACCTTCACGAAAATCGCGCCCCCAGGTAACGCGCCTGTTCTGCCAATATTCCATGCCAGGCGGAGGCGTAGGGCAAGTGATGGCATCAATGCCAATTCCCCCTGTCGGCTCATAGCAAGCCGGCAAGACCAGCCTGCCCGACCGATCGATGTACCCGACCTTGCCGTCGACCAGCACAGGATACAAACGATCCCGCCCTATCAGGCCATCGACGGCTGCGCGGACACTGGTGGGCACCTCGATCTGCAAGCCCAGCCAAAGCCCCGCCGCGATGAACGGGGCCATGCAGCCCAGGTGCGTTATCCATCCGCCGCGTCGCATTTCGCAGGGCTCCTTTCGCGGTTCGACGTGTTGTCTGTCCCGCCCGGACAGGCGCATTTCCATATGTATGACGAACGTGCATACGCATTTCTTAGATGGGTTCTCGATTCGCAGTCCCGGGGCAGGCCGAACCTTTCTTCGTCGCCGGGGGTTTGCTAAATTGCGTGCATAACTTTCAGGGCGCACTCAAACGCAGGAGATCGGCATGCGAAATGACAACCGGAAGACCATGAACCGACGCGGGTTCCTCAAGGCGCTCGGCTTCGGCGCGGCCGCCCTGTCCGTTAGCC
>JAUWQU010000465.1 GCA_030610965.1 Phycisphaerae bacterium | reverse complement strand
CCCGTCGTGGCGGGAAGATAGGATGTAAGTACCTTTAGAGTTGTGCTCTTACCGGCCCCGTTGGGGCCTAGAAAGCCGACAATCATGCCCTTGTCGACGTGGAACGAGATGTCGTCCACGGCCAGGACGCGCCCATACCATTTGGTCAGATGCTTGACGTCAATCATGTTGCGGAGTCCTCGTCAAGTTATGTTTCCATCAGCGATTCCGCTCGCCCGCGGCCGCCGTCTTCCAGGTGCCGATAGTCTCTTGTACGTACGTCGGCGGAGTTTGTTTGAACGCGCTATTCCCATTGGGGTTGCGTGAAGAATTACCGCGAAGCCGGTTTCACGCGGCAATACCGGCCGCGAGGTCCGCCGGTCGGTCCGGCCGGCGGTCACGTGCGGCCCATCCTGTCCGCCCGCACCGGTGCTGTCAAGCACATTATGCCCGCGGCGCGGCCCGCGGCGCCGGGACAGGTTGGGGATACATGACCGAATGGGCCGTAGATAAGCCTTTGATCTAAGCCCGAAGGGCTTTAACAGCCTAGCCCAGAGGGCAGAGCGAAGCGCCGCCCTGGGTTGGAGACGCATATTACAATCCAAGCCCTAGCAGGGCGTAATAGCCTTCTTCCCAAGAGCTTGTGTCGCCCTGCAGGGCTCATTTCAAAAAAACACCCACCACCCAGGGCGTTGCCATCTGGGCTAGGCTGTGTGAGCCCCTTGGGCTCATGGAATCGAGACTCAAGGCCTTATCTTAGGGCCATTCGATACATGACCCTTTCTTCTTGCTCCAGACGCCGCATCTACCTTTCCCTCAGTCGAGGTTCTTGAAGCCCCCCAGCAGCCAGCCGATCGCGCCTGTGGAGGCCGCCAGGACGCCGGCGCCGGCGTAGATGTAGCTGATGGGCAGATACTCGGCCAGGACTCCGGTAAGGGCGGTCGACAGGGACATAAAGCCGAAGACGGCCGCGGAGATCAGGCTGAATACCCGGCCCTGCATGTTGGTCGGCACGATGTTCTGAATGACAGTGGTGCGGCAGACCATGATCAGCGGTATCGCCATCGCGTGGACCATCATCACCACGAACATGCCCGGCAGCGAACCCACCCAAAGCATGGGCACGAACGTCAGCCCGTCCAGGATGATGCCCCAGAGGAGGAGGCGGCTGTTGGCCAGGCCTCGGCCGAAACGCCTCAGAAGCAGAGTCGATGCGATCATGCCTATGGCGGTGGCGATGCTGACGAAGGCGAAGGATTCAAGCCCCAGGCCAAGCACCTCCTTGACGAAGATGGGCGCTCCCAGCATGGCCGGGCCCATGAGGAAGAAGTTGGCGGCCGCCGTGACCAGCAGCAGCGCGCGGAGGCGCGGCTCGCCGGAGACGTACTTCAGGCCCGCCCGCGTGTCGGCCCAGCCGCCGGCGAGCACGCGGGCGAACTCGACCAGCCTGGGCCTGCGGAAACCGCCCACCGATGCGCCGATTCGATAGATGAACAGGAACGACACGCCGTAGCTCGCGGCGTCCAGCACGAACAGGTGGGCCTGTGAAATCCATATCAGCGCCCCCGCGGCGATCGGCGGGCCCAGGAGAATCGCGTACTGCCACGAGGTCTGGATCATCGTGTTGGCGGCAAGGCGGTCACGGGGCTCGACGAGCTGCCCGACGAGCGTGTCCCGCGCCGGCAGATACAGCGTGTTGAACGAGGCTATCGCGAATGTCAGCAGCCCAAGCACCCAGGGCACCAGCCCGCCGACCAGGAACAGCAGCGGAATGACCATGACCAGCCCTGCCCGGCCCAGGTCCGATACGAGCATCGTCCGCCGCCGGTCCAGCTTGTCCACCAGCGCCCCGCTGTACGGCCCAAGCAGCAGCGAGGGCAGGCTGCCCAGCATCATGATAAACCCCGCCGTCGCCTTCGACCCGGTGAGCTCGAGCACCAGCCACAAAAGCGCGATGCGGAATATCGAACTGCCCGTCTGTGATATGACCTGCCCGGCCCACAGGCAGAACACGTCGCGGTTGACAAACACGCGATGGAACCAACCAGGCGCCTGGTTTTGGCTGGTGGTCGTCATTGCGGATCGTATCCTTGAACGGAAGCAGCATATCCGCGGATAGCCAAAAAGGAAGCGGATGGGATTTTTTTGTCTCGTGTCTCGGTCGTAGCCGCCTGTCGGCTGGTGGGATTCAGATGCGATTGCCCTGGGACAAGTCGAGACTTGGATTGACACCGGGCAGCCATGGCGGTACAAATGGCGCTCGACCTCGCGCCAGGTTCAGGGGATTCTGGGCCTCCGTGTATTTTCGGCCAAGGAACGATGCCAGCAGTTGAGAACGGGTGTGGACGGCCTGTTTGGTCGGCAAGAGAACTTAACGGTTCGACTGCCGAAGGACGATTACCATCGTATTATTCAGGATACGTCCGTCAGTACGGAAACAAGGAAAAGACCGATGGGGACAAGCGTAAACACAAAGGCGCCCTCCCTTATTGTCGCCATCGCATCTCTCTGCCTGCCGGTGCTCCTGCTGCATTCTTCGGCGTGCGTCCTGTCGGCGGCCGTTGAATGCAGAGTAACATACAAATACATAGACGCGAATGATTGCTCGGCATGGCTACCGGCCGGGGCCGTGCCCAAAGCCTCTCGCGATGCGTTCGACAAGCGTTTCAACACACCGTCAGATCAGTTGCCATCCCATCGGTCAGGTACTCCGATACGCAGCAAGAATGTTTCTGCAACAATGGCCGACGTTATGAAGCACATGTTCTGCAAGGCCTGCGGAGGCAAAGGGGTGAGGGTAAGAACTTATCGACTAAACCGTCTGGTGGACAAGGTTGTCTGGTTCCGGACAAGCGGCCTAACGAGAGAAAAGGGCATCGAGAAGGTAGTGGAAGTCGGTCCCGTCAACGTGAACGCCGGCTGTGCCAAGTGCATTGATAAGAGGGCAAAGCTGTCGACCTCGGGAGAACGGGGCCCAATCGCACAGAACTACCATGACGTCCCATATTCCTACACCTACACCGGTTGTCGCGGAACGGGCCTGCCGGCCGAGATCGGCAACTTGCAGACGCTGCTGGCCAAGCTTGGCGAACAGGCCCTTCGGATTGACAGCAATGATCCACGAGCATTGGTGACTCGATATGCGGCTCAGTGCCTGCTTGAAAAGGCCGCCTTTGACCTGGACTCATACGCTGTTGACCTTGTGCGCCTCTCAGGGCTGGCGCCGTCAGATGGCGAGCTCAAGCCGGCGGCGGCAGGAGAATCAGGGGACGAAAGTGTTGCTGCGCCGGACGGCGCGGAAGCTGCGCGCTCGCGACCGCAGGTGAATACGCCGGTTGCCGCCGATGCCCCCGCCGTCAGGAAGCCAGTAGTGTTTATCGGGCGCGTTGCCGACCTGCGCGAAACCAGGTACGGTGTCTTGTTGTTGGTGCGGCTGCACAGGACGCAAACGTACGTCGCGGTGACATGCAAAGGCTGGATACCTGTCCGGAAGGGGCAGACCGTGTTCGTGTCGGGTATCGTTCACGATCCCGGCAGGCCGGTGCCGTTGATCAATGCGGCCGTGGCGGTTGGGGTGCATCGGGCGGACCCGCTCTTCGCCTCGAAACGCCCTTACAGCAGTGCTGTTGAGGACAGCAAGACTGACGCGGACAGGAAGCTGGACCTTGCCCGGGCATACCTTGCCAACAACATGAAGGCCAAGGCGGCGGCAGCCTGCCGCGAGGTCATCAAGGAGTATCCCAAGACCGACGCTGCCGAGGAGGCGAAGGAGTTGCTGAGCGAGATTGGGAAGTAAGCCGGTCAAGGTGGCGACGCCCGGCGTCTATTCGCCGAGTGGAATGATGTTCCGATTGATGTCAGCCAGCCGTTTCTTGGCGAGTTCCCGCATGGCCTGAACCCGGTCGGGGAACTTGTCGCTCAGGTCCGTCGTTTCATCCGCTTCTTCGGCCAGGTTGAAGAGGGCGGGTCCTTTGCCCGGCCCTTTCAGATCGGCGTTGCGGCGGTCGAGAAAGAGCTTCCAGTCACCGACGCGAATGGCATGGAAGCCCTTGGCCCCATGCCAGTAGAGCAGATCCTTTCGCGGATGCGGTTTGTCCTTTCTTCCCAGTAGCGTGGGCCAGACGTTCACGCCGTCAATGACCGGGCTGCCGCTGGACACCGCGTCGAGGTCGATCCCGCAGGCGCAGCTTAGCGTGGGCAGCAGGTCGATCGCCGCTATCAGCGCGTCGCTGGCCTGCCCGCCGGGGATGACGCCCGTCCAGCGGATGATGCACGGCACGCGCGTGCCGCCTTCCAGGGCGCTCCACTTCAGGCCGCGATAGGGCTTCGCCTGCGCCTTCTGGCGCCGCTCGGGGCCGTTGTCCGAAAGGAAGGCCACG
>JAUWQU010000713.1 GCA_030610965.1 Phycisphaerae bacterium | reverse complement strand
AGGGAGATGACGTAGATGACTGCCGAGCGGACAGAATCAGGCCAGCCGGTGGGCAGAGGGATGTTCGAACGCGCTTGGTCGCACACTGGTAGGCCTCCGGGATCACACTATTCTCAGTGAAACAAGAGTTTACCAGGCGACACGGTGCGGTCAAGAATCCAGGTTTGTTCTGGTTTTGTGCGGGCATCAAACTCGCTGGTCCGGTTCACCGGGTGGGCTAGCTCCAACACGCTGGGTTCGCGCGGGCGCCCCAGAAGAGCGGCAGGAAAGCAGCCGAAACAAGTTGACTCCCGCGCTGGCTGCGAGGATAATGATCTTTCGGCGGTTTTGCCGGCAGATAGGCTTGCAGGAAGAGGTATCAAAAGACTGGCAGAACGGGTATCAAAATGACCAATAATGGTATAAAAAAAGCGGATTTTGCCACCAGCCAAGAGTTGGCTTAAGTTGCTTTATTAGCAATAGTTGCGCCCCTAGCTCAATTGGATAGAGCATCGGTCTACGGAACCGAAGGTTAGAGGTTCGAATCCTCTGGGGCGTAGTATGCTCTCGGAGCAGGCAGTTTGCTCCGGGTGTGGCTGTTACATCTCGTGGTGGGGCATCGAGATGCTTTCGATTAGGGTTCCGTAAGCATACAGGTGGTGGGACGCTTGGTCGTGCCGTAAGGGCAGTCATGCACGAATCGATCCTTGGGAAAACAGGCAGGTTTCAGAAAGCCAACCTGCTGGGCAAGTGCAGGGGGCAGTTCTACAAGGTCGGGTCGATACGCTTCGCCAGTGATGGCGGGCTGTATGCTTAGTTTCACTGCCTCGAGCGGGAGGCCCCCGGCGCGTGGGCGGATCAGTCCGTCAGCGCCGTTCATTCGGTCACCTCCGCCGACTTCTTGCGCTGGGCCGGAGGGTCAATCCGCCGGGCGACCATACACCAGCCCGCGACAAGCGGCCAGACCGCTCCCGTCGCGGCCGCCCAGGCGATCTCGTCGACGGGCACGCCGAGCACGTAGTGGCCCCAGAGGCCGGCCTCGTTCCACTGGTTGACATAGTCGGGACAGAACTCAAACAGGGCGAGCACGAACAGGAAGTAGACCGGCGTGAAGACGGCGGCTCCACCAATCGACAGCCATCGCAACTCCGGCCTGATCGCCAGTATGCCCAGTCCAAGCGTTGACGAGATCAGAATAGCGGCCGTCATGGGCTTTAGGCTCGCCGGCAGCAGAGCAAGGCCCAGGCTGAGAGCGAACGCGAAACATAGAGCGAATCTGCCGACTGTCCGCCAGGGGTTGAGGTTCAGGCGGCAACGGCTCGGCCATCCATACGACGCGATGCACCATAGCAGCCCGCCCACGGCGAAACAGAACATCACGTCCTCCACTCCGATAATCCCGTCTGTAAGCCGGGTGGGTTGCCAATAGTCGGGAATGAAGAATACCTCGGCCAGGCAGGTTGGCACTGACAGCGCGGCGCTCCAGATGGCCGCGCGACGGTGCCGCGGCGAGACGATCGCAAGCCAGCCCGCGAAGGTCGCCAGCAGGATTATCCCGGCCGCAAGGTAGGTGTACTGGTTTGTCCAATCGAACATGCAGCCCTCACTCGTATCGCAGTGCCTCGACGACGTTCAATCTCACCGCTCGCCAGGCCGGATAAAGGCTGCCGGCCAGGCCCAGGCCGACCGCGGCGCACACGACCTCCACGACCAGCCGAAGCGAAACGTCCGGCTCCAGGAAACCCCGTATCGCCGAGGCCGTCACTACCCAGTGCAGGCCCGCTATGCCGATGCCCGTGCCAACGAGGCTGCCCGCGGCTGAGAGGATCAGGCCCTCGAGCACGATCATCCACAGGATTCGCCCGCCGGACCATCCCACGGCCGACAGAACGCCGATCTCCCGCGTGCGTTCAATCACGGCCATCAGCAGCGTGTTGAGCATCACCACCGCGCCGATGGCGACAGCCACGGCCGAGAAGCCCCACGCGATCGCCCGTAGCAGCTTCATCACCTTGTCCTGCTCGGCCACGGCGGATGTTTCGAGAAACGTCAGCTCCGGGAACTTCGCCGACAGTCGAGCGATCGTCGCAGCCGTTGCGTCGGGGTCTCCGGGCTTGTCGACTCGAAGGTTGAAGGCCGTCACCTTGTTCGGGCGGTTCATCATCTGCTGGATCTGCGATAGCGGGACGATGATGGAATTGCTGGCCAGCACGCTCTCGCGGCGGAACAGGCCTACCACGCGGAACTCGCGGTCTCGCAGCATTACCGCGTCGCCGACGTGCTTGCCCAGTGCCGTCGCGATAGACTCGCCCAGCACGCAGACGTCCGTCTCGCCGGGCGCGAGGCGTCGCCCGGCCGACATCGGCAGCGACCTGGACAGAAACCCCTCTGCCCGCCAACCGGAAACGTAACCTGTTGGCCCGTCTTCCATCGGCACGAGGTCCACCAGTTCCCCGTCCACGTCCTGCACGCCTCGAACGACTGATATCGGTTCGACCAGGTTGGCGTCGAGGCTCGTGGCGAGTATTTCGACCGTGCCCTTCTTCATTGCCAGCACGTGGATGCCTCGTTCGTTGAGATGGCTGGTCCACGCCCGGCCGACGCCTCTGGCCAGGCCGACCATGGCGACGAAGCCTCCCACGGCCGTGGCGATACCCAGGGTCGTCAGGCCGGATCGCGCGGGCCTGCGCAGGATGTTGTGCCACGCCACGCTCAGCAAGTGCATGCGGCGCCCTCCGGCCTGGCGGGCTGCTCATCGATCCGCCCGTCGAGCATGTGTACGGTTCGGTCGGCGCGGGTGGCCACGGCTGTATCGTGCGTAACGACCACCAGGGCCGCGCCGCGGCGCCGGCGAAGCGCCTCCAGCAGGCCCAGCCCCTCGGCGGCGCGGTGGCGGTCGAGGTTGGCGGTCCGCTCGTCGCCGCGGCCGGTTATCATGACAACCTCGGGAGGGTCATCGG
>JAUWQU010000498.1 GCA_030610965.1 Phycisphaerae bacterium | reverse complement strand
CCGCCGTCGGCACTGTGGGCCTCAACAGCACCGGCACCGCCAATGACATCAAGGGCGCCTCGGGTTACGTGACATTCCGGTACGCAAGCGACCTGATCCTCACCGGCAAGGTTATGGTCACGGGCGGCCAAGTGGTAATTGGCGCCTCCAGCGACGAGTTCAATGACACCCAGGCCGTTCACATGCAGTTCGACGGCGGCATGCTCAACTGCAACGAAAACCAGGCCCTGCTGGACCTCTCGACGTCCAACATCGCCCTGAACAGCGGCTCCTACGGCTACTTCACGCCGTCTGAGACCAGGCTGGCCGACCTGTCTATCGCCGAGAACTACGTCCAGGACACGAGCGGCGCGCGTATCCGTGACGCCGCCGACGTTGTGACGGTCACCGGCACGCTCAGCGGCAACGGCGGCTGGGGCGGCAGCGGCAAGATGAGGGTCGAGGGCGCCCTGGCGCCCGGCGCCAGCATCGGCGAGCTTACGGGCCTGTCGGCCCTGGACGTGGCCGACGGCGCCACGTATGAGTGGCAGGTCGCCAGCGCCGCCGGTACGGCCGGGGAGGAATGGGACTTGGTCACGGCCACCGACCTCACCTTCCTGGGCGAGCTTATCTTCGACATCGATGCCAGCCTGCTGACCGGCGCAATCGCCGGTGAGGACTTCATCGTGGCGTCCGCCACGGGTACGCTCAGCGGCCCGACGTCGTACACAATCAATCTGCCCGACACCGGCAGTTGGTCTGGCGGGTCGCTGGCAGTCGTAGGCAACGACCTTGTCCTCATCGGCCTGTCCGGGTCCGCCTCGCAGGCCGGTGACACCGATGGCGACGGCGATGTTGACGCCGCCGACTACATCATCCTCAAGACCAACATGGGCGCGGGCACCGGCGCCGGCGCGGCTGCTGGCGACTTCGACGGCGACGGCGACGTCGATTGGGAAGACCTGCAGATTCTGCAGGACAGCTACGGCACGGGCAGCCCAGGCGCTTCCGGTTCTATTCCCGAGCCGGCGACGCTCGGCCTGCTGGCGGTTGGCGCGTTGGCGGTTATTCGCCGTCGCCAAGGCTTTGGCGGACAGGCCCGGAGGCGAGCCATCGTCGACAGGCCCCGTAGATAACGCTTGCGCCGCGGCAGGCCCGGCGACGCTTGGCCTGCCGGGCTTGGGCGCAATCGCGGTTCTCCGCCGTCGAAAGGCCTGATCGGAATCTGCTGCCGGCAGGCGGGAACGAACCCGTGCGCCCTGACGGCATCGCTCTGCCAGACACCGGTCGCGCCGCCGGCGCCGAAAGGAAAGTCACCGGCGGCCGGCGGCCTTTCAGGCTGAGGCAAATCACCTTCGGCCATGCGATTGTGTCTGCTGTTGGGCCCCCATGGGAAAATCCTTTGGTGCGGGCCGAAAAGCTCTTGCAAGGTCGGGGTATGGGCAGATAATCGAATTGGTTGCCGCTTGCGGGCGTCGCCGGCGGCAAGTTCGGGGGATTTCAAGCGGACAGGGAGCGGTGCGATGGCTTCGAATCACGTTCACAAGGGCGACGAGCCTCCTCATGGTTGCTGCGGGTGCGACGGGCACGGTTCGGCCGGACCCGACGCGATCGGCCGACGGGACTTTCTCAAGGCCAGCGGCGTGGCCTTGGGGGCCGTGGCGCTTACCGGCCTTACGTACGAGGCCCTCGCGGCCGAGGCGCGCGTGACCCAGCCGGCGGCCGCCCCAGCGCGAAAGCCGCTGGTGGTCAAGCCGATCCTGACCTACTCGACTCCCAGGCGTCGCCCGCAGACGAGTTGGCGTAACTGGGGTGGCATCGAGACACAGCAGGACGCCGAAGGCGAGGTCCAGCGGATCACGGCGGAACTCAAGAAGCTCTGCGCCGAGGCGGACTTCCCCGTGACGGTCCTGGACGTTTCGGCCGTGCGAAGCACCGCCGAGGCGGACAAGGCTCTGGCCGACGCGCCGCAGGCCGATACGGTGGTGGTCTACGCGGCGGGGGGAGGCTCGGGGGTTTTCGACGCGGCTGTCAAGTCCGGCAAACAGGTGATTTTTTTCCTTCGCCACCGCTCGGGGCCGGTGTACCTGTGGTACGAGATCATATCTCCGCGCTACCTGCGGCGGCACACGGACAAGCTGGCCGTGCCTGGGGTTGACAACCGCGACGTGGTCGTCGACTCGATGGCGGAGCTTACCTGGCGGCTGCGCGGGCTGTGCGGGCTCAAGAATGCGATGGGCACGCGGATCGTCGCAATCGGCGGGGCCAGCGGATGGGGGCCAAGCGGCAGGAAGGCACCGGAGCACTCGCGGGAGAAGTGGAAGCTCGATATTAGCACGGTTGCCTACCCGGAGTTGGGCAAGCTCATCAAGTCCGCCATGGCCGACGATGCCGCCATGAGCGACGCCCGGCGTCGCGCGGCGGCCTACATGGACGACAAGTCCGTCGAGCTGAAGACGGGAAAGGCATTCGTGGAAAACGCCTTCCTGCTGGAGCGCATATTCCGGCAGATCATGGCCCGCGCCGAGGCCGGGGCAATCACCGTCAACTCGTGCATGGGCACGATCATGCCCATTAGCAAGACGACAGCCTGCCTGACGCTCTCGCTGCTCAACGACGCCGGGTACCTGGCCTTCTGCGAATCGGACTTCGTGGTCATCCCGTCGGGCATTCTGCTGGCGAGCATTTCGGGCCGGCCTCAATTCCTCAACGACCCGACCTACCCGCACGACGGCGTTATCACGCTCGCCCACTGCTCGGCCCCGCGGCGGATGAACGGCCGCGACCTCGAGCCGGTCAAGCTTCTGACGCACTTCGAGTCGGACTACGGGGCCGCGCCGAAGGTCGAGATGCGAAAGGGCCAGAAGGTCACGATGGTCATTCCGGACTTCGCCTTCGAGAAGTGGATCGGCCTGGGCGGCGAGATCATCGACTCGCCCTTCCTGCCGATCTGCCGGTCGCAGATCGACGTGGCCTACAAGGCCTCCGACGCCGCCGTCGCCGACGCCATGCCTGGCTTCCACTGGGAACTGGTCTACGGCGACTACCTCCGCGAGACCGGCTACGCCCTTGGCAAGACCGCCATCGGCTGGCAGGTCCTGGGCTGACGCTCAACGCCAACTGCGTGCTGCTCGCAGGGCAATGGATCGACGCCGGCTGTCACTGTTGTTGACCGAAGTCGCCCAACTCGGGCGACTCGGCGTCAAGATAGTCTTCGCAGGACATGCTCACCGAGATGCAGTGGTCGCCGGCGTTGAAGTTGATCTCCTTGTTCAGGCCCAGCCGCCGGTCGCAGAGCGTCTCCAGGGAGAAGAGGCTGCCGAACGGCGGGATCGAGCCGGGCTCCAGCCCGGTCAGGCGGAGCACCTCGTCGCGGTTGGCGAACCGCAGCTTCCGCCAGCCCAGCGATTTGCGGACGGCCTTGCTGGCCAGTTTGAGGTCGGCAGGCATGACGAACATCACGAACTTGTCGTTGCCTTTGCATATCAGCGCCTTTGCCCCGCTGGCAAGCGACGTGCCGCGGACGTCGGCTGCGGCCTGGCTGGTGTAGACCGGCTCGTGCCGCGACACGTCAAACGCCGCGCCGTGTTGCCGGAGCAATTCCTGCACACGTTCAAACACTGACTGGCTCATGGCGCGGCCTTTTCTGCTTTCTTGTCCTTGGTGTCGGGCGCGGCCTGGAGGATCGCCGCGGCGTGGCGGGCGTAGTGGCCTCGGACGTCCGTGGCGTAGGATTCCAGTATCTTGCGGGCGATGCCGTTGTAATCGCCGAGGCGATACAGGGCCCGGGCGAGGATCAGCTCGCGCAGCGGCTCGGATCGGCCCTGGTCGGCGACGGGTTCGTGTTTGGCCTGGCCGGTCATGCCCGGCTGGCTCAGCAGCCTGCCCAGCGGCTCTGCCGCGGACTTATCGCCGAGCATCTCGAGGGCCAGGGCCACCGCACGGTGGTGCGAGAACTCGCTTGCGGGCGTAAGGAGCTTGATCTTGTCGATGATGACGGCCGCGGCGGCCGGCTCGCGCGCCATGCCGAGGGCGATGATGTGGCGGTCGAGTTCGCTCAGGGCCGGGCCGTACTGGCCCATGCCCCGGAAGTTCCAGCCCTTGTCCCACTTGTCGGCCTTTCGGACGAACTCCAGCAGGGCCTCGCT
>JAUWQU010000420.1 GCA_030610965.1 Phycisphaerae bacterium | reverse complement strand
CGCGAGGCGTAGCGCCATCCGCGCCAGCGAGGACAGCGGCAACGCCGACCCGCGAGCGATCAGCGTCGCCGCGGCCGCGTTCGACATAACCGAACGAATCGGTATGCCCGAGTGCCGGATCACGCTGGCCCAGGCGGCCGTTTACATGGCCTGCGCGCCGAAGTCCAACGCATCCTGCCTGGCCATCGACGCCGCGCTCGACGACGTCCGCAACCAGCGGACCATACCCGTGCCCAAGCACCTGCGAAACGCCCCTCACCCGGCCATGGCCGAGCAGTACGGGTATTCCAAGGGCTACCAGTACAGCCACAACCATCCCGGCGGGATCAGCCCGGACCAGGACTACCTCGGCGTGGACCGCACGTACTACAAACCCACCGATCGCGGCTACGAAAAGCACATCACCGCCTACCTCGAATGGGCCCGCCGCTTGCGGCAAGGCGGGCCGCCGTCGGATTCGCAATAGCCCCCGCCCCCCGCCAATAATCCAATAATCTCCTTGCGAGTTGGAATGTGGCGATCTAAACTTTGGCCGTCGCTTCGCTCGCACGCGGTGTCAAATCGGGGCATCTATGGGAAAGAGAAACGGCGAATCCTTGCTTCCCGGCTGGTTTGGCCAGGCTACCAAGATAGTCGCGGCCCTGGTGGTGGTCTTCGGCGCCGTCGGCGCCGTCGTGCTTTACTTTCTGTTTCCCGCGACGGTTCGCGCGCTGGAGTCCATTGCCGCGCCGAAAACGGAAGACTTTGCCCTACGGCTATGGGCCTGGGTGTTCTCGGCCGGATGGGGGCTGTCGATTTGCCTGTTCCTGATGATAATCTACCTTGTGTGCTGGTGTGCCCACGTGTGGCGAAAGACACAAGCCAGTGTCGAACGCAAGGTCGAGATCGGCGTGGCCTCTCGGCGAGTGGAGTCCATCCTGTCGATCGTCAAGGCAACGGCTTGGGGGGTTATCGAACTGTTGAATGAAGATCCCGTCAAATACAATGGTCACGAAGCGCACAGAAAGTATGTGGTCGAGCAACTCAAGACCGGCGTGGGCAGAATCGCGCGGGCTTACAATGTGACGAGACAGGACTTCGCCGTTTTGGTCGGCACAAGGCAGGGGATGCTTTTGAAAGGCCAGATCGGCAGGCTTCTGGATTCGGTTGACACGGACTTGTTCGCTGAAGCGAACAAGTTTTGTGGAACCACGACCGACTGGGAGATTCAGGTCGAGAAGATTCAGACCAACGCCAAGACGCTGATCGCGCAGGCGAATCACTACCTCGACGCGTGCCGGGAGTTGGACCCGTCCCGCCCGGCCGGGCGCCGGCAGGACCCGCCCCGTACAAGAACCGACGATCCTTGCCAGGACGAAAGTGCCAAAGACGAAAGACGGACAGCCTGATGATAGAACAGATGAACGACAACTGGCACTGCGGTCACGAGCGGTGCCCGGCCATGGATTATGCCGAGTGGCTGCTGGGTGCGATTGAGGGACGACTGGCCCATCTCTGGTGTGATTGCATCGATCCTGACTTCGACAAGAATCTAAACAGCAAGCTTACACATTACCGGACGGTGTTAGAGTATTACCAGTTCGCGCGGAAGACGCTCGAGAGCGTCTGCAACTGGATCAGATGCGACCGGCGATGCCTGGACTGCAAGATGCTGCAGGATATATTTCCCTTGTTGATTCGGGATATTCGTGATAAGATACTGACTCCGCTCAAGGAGAAGGTTCACACGGACAAGGAGGCTGGGGCCTGCATTGATTCCGCAGGCGACGCCGTGACTGGAGTTCTTCGCAGGCTGGCTGAGGTGCGCGCGTTGGTGGTCAAAAACCAGCGCAACTACATGGACTCTCTTGCCGATGAGATACGTGGCGTATAGGATTTCCCGTTTAATAGGAACGTGGGCATAGAAGGAGACGGTCGATGGTTGATCCTGTCCTCGAGGACGCTGTTAACGCAGTCGGAGACCGCACCGCCGAACTTCGGCAGGTTCTGGGCGCGCGCGCGGAAGACGACGACGCGGATCGCCAGGCCGAGGAAGCCGTCTGCCTGGCCGTGCGATTCGCCCTGGCGATGTTCCTGCCGGCCTGGGTCGACGCGGGATGCGACTACGACCATCGGCTGACGGACCTCCTGACGAGCCGCCTGGACGAGGCCTTGGAGGTCGTACCCGAGAATACCGACTATCACAAGAGCATCGCCGAGCGAAGGCAGAAGCTCGAGGACTACGTCACCGGCCGAAAGACGAGCCTGATCGCCTGATCGCGACGAGTTCGGGCAGCAAGGACCGGGCATGAATTCGCCCGGTTTTTTGTGCGCCCGCGGCGCCCGCGATTGGTGGGTGGCGGCGGGCTGGGGCCGGTGGCGGGCGCAGGGCTTGCGGGCTTTCTCCGGCGGGGGAGCAATAAACGCTACAAACCCATTGCCTCGGGCACTCGGTTTCGGCAGGATGTACGCAGGCATGAAAGATCATCTTCGGACAGAGATGAAGGCGGCGTTGGTGGGGATAAAGGCCGAGGACGCGGCCGAGATGAGCCGCGCGGCCTGCGAGTCGCTGTTGGCGCTCGACGAGTACGCACGGGCGCGGTCGGTCATGCTCTATGCGCCCATTGCCGGCGAGGTCGACTGCCGTCCGATCGCGGTGGCGGCCTGGAAGGACGGCAAGACGGTGCTGCTGCCCCGCGTGACGTGGGTCGAGCGGCACATGGTGGCCGTGCCGGTCGACTCGCTTAACCACCCGGTGGTAACCGGCCGCAACGGCCTGCGCGAGCCCGAGGGCGAGCCCTGGCCTATCGAACGGATCGGCCTGATCGTGGTGCCGGCCCTGGCCTACGATCGGCTTGGCAACCGGTTGGGGCGAGGTGGCGGCTTCTACGACCGCTTCCTGGCCAGGGGGAGCCTCGCGGCCCGCGCGTGCGGGCTGGCGTTCTCAATCCAGGTGGTGGGGGAACTTCCCGTGCATCCAAACGACTATCCCGTAAAGGTCCTCGTAACCGATAAAGAAGTGTTGCGGTTTACCAATGGCATCCCGACGCGCTGACGACTCCCAGCCGGACAGGAGGTCCACGTGAGACACAACTCGAGACGGTTCCGTAGAAACTGGATAATCGCCGCGTGCGTCATAATCATCGCGGCCATGCTGGCATGGCAGTTCTGGCCAGGCGGTTCAACGTCCCCCGCACCCGATGCCAACGGCCCTGACGCCAACGGCCCCGGGCAGGTCGTCCAAGGCGGCGGCGCGGACGCCAACGCCGCGGGCCCGCGCGGCATCCCCCAAAGCCCCGCCGATCCCAACGACGAGATAGCCAGACTCCAATCCATCTCCGCCGTCGCGGCCGTCAAGATGGTCACCGACGGCGAGAAGCTCCTGACCGAGAAGCTCCTGGCCGAGGGCCGGGCCCTGCTCAGCAAGGCGCTGCTCTCGGGTTCTCTGGGCGAGGCGACGGCCAACTCCGTCCGCGGCAAGCTGGAGGCCCTGGCCGATGAGATGATCTTCTCGCGGCAGATATTCGATGGCGACCCGTACACGCTCCAGTACGCGTTCGAGCCTGGCGAGGTGCTCGTCAAGGTCGAACGGAAGCTCGCACTGCACGTTCCGACGCAGATCCTGCTGAAGATAAACGGCATTGCCAGGGCCGAGACCATCCGGGCCGGCCAGATGCTCAAGGTCATCCGAGGCCCGTTCCACGCCATAGTGGACAAGGGCGACTTCACCATGGACATTTTCCTCCACCGCGAGGGCTGCGAGCCGGCCTACGTAAAGCGTCTGCGGGTGGGGCTCGGCATGAACGGCTCGACGCCGGTGGGAATGTGGCGGCTCCGCCTGGGCTCCAAGCGAGACCGCGCCCCGTGGTTCCCGCCGCCCAGCGCCGAGGGCGAGCGGTCCATCCAGTGGGGCCAGCCGGGCTACCCGCTCGGCAAGATGGGCTACTGGATCGGCATAGAGGGCATCGACGAGAACACCATGAGGTACGAGGGCTACGGAATCCACGGCACCAACGACCCGGCCAGCATCGGCCAGGCGGCATCGCTGGGCTGCATCCGCCTCGCCGATTCGGACATAGAGCTGGTGTTCTCGCTGCTCTACGAGAAATGGAGCACCGTAAGCATCCGCTCGTAGCCGTTTGCCACCCGTTTTTGGCAGCGCCGCGTAACTTTTCGTCTCGACGAGACAATTAACCTATGGTGAAGGCGAATCGCCGCGCCGGGCGGCTTTCGCGGCAGAGCTAAGTCTTCCTGTCAATTTGGGGGCCGGCCTGGCTGGCGGGCCGGCAAAGGAGTGCCACGTTATGACACGCCGAGATTACGTGATCGTGACGGCGGTGGCGCTGCTTGGGCTTTGCCCGCAGGCCGGGGCTCAGGCGAACATGCCCGAGTCGAACCCCACGGCCGGGGCCGCCGAAGCCGCGCCTGCGCGGATCGATCCGCGCAAGGCTCCCAGGTGCCAGAGGAAATTCGAGCAGCTCTTCGGCCCCGAGGCCGTCAAGGTCGACATGTCCGCCTCGAAACTCGACGACGGCGCCTTCGCCAAAAAGCTCAGCCACGCCGCGGCCGAGGCGACCGACGACACGGACTTCCAGGTTTACCTCTACGACAAGGTGTGCATCTTCGGCCTGCGGGTGTCCACCTCGTATAAGCTGGTTCAGCAGGCGCTGACGACTCTGGATTCGATCGCCACCCGGTAGCGCCACCAGTG
>JAUWQU010000680.1 GCA_030610965.1 Phycisphaerae bacterium | reverse complement strand
GAGGTTCAAATCCTCTCGCCCCGATTCATAACCCCTTGGGAACAAGGGGGGCTTATTGTTGGGCTGAAATAATTCGGCGTAATTCAGATCAATAAAACGCCGCAGAATCGCCGCAGAATGGAGTTCATTTTGACGTCTTCCTTGGTCTTCCCCGTCCTCTGACCTCGTCGCCCTTTTCAAGAATCCGGTCGAGTTCAGCCTTCTTGAAGACCAGCCGACCACCAATTTTCGTGGGCTTGAGGGCCCCTTTTTTGATGAGCCGCTGCAAAGCCATGTCGGGCCTCGACAGGTCAAGGCGATTTAGACCCAAGTACTCAATAGCCTCGTGGGTCCATAATTCCGACTGCATGGAGCGGTCTTTCGCCGTGCCGATTTTCACTCCCGCACTGCTGGCGTCCGGTCCGCATGCCGTCTGGGCGGTCAAGTCCGGATTCGGGCGGTGCTTCGGGAGCTTAACGAGATGGGCTCGAACGACTGACTTCTTATGAGGCATGCGCGGTTCCTTGTCAGTAGCACTACTGACGGGCTGGCCGCGCCGCCTGCGAAGGCGGGATTGTCCATCATCTGGACTCGGCAGATGTTATGCACTACGCCCGACAGGATTCGAACCTGCGACTTCTTGCTCCGGAGGCAAGCACTCTATCCAGCTGAGCTACGGGCGCATCTTGCGGCGGCGCTGGCTGCCTGAGTTCGGATTGTCGCTCTTTGGGCGGGGAAAGTCAATGGCGGTTTTGGCGGCGTGGGCGCTGTGGGCACGGCAGGGCTACGAACTCATCATTCGCCTCGCATCATTGCAGCGGGCCGGTGGGGCGATATAATCGCGTCTCGGCCCCCACGGGCCGGTGCCAGGCGGCCGGGCAGAGAGGAGTTTGAAGATGCCGACCATTCATTCGACGGCCATTATCGACAGCGGCGCGAAGATCGCCGACGACGTGAAGATCGGCCCGTTCTGCATCGTCGAGGCCGACACGGAGATCGGCCCGGGCTGCGAGCTTGGGCCGCAGGTAATCATTCGGCGTTACACGTTCATGGGCGAGGGCAACTCGGTGGACGCGTTCTGCGTTTTGGGCGGGCTGCCGCAGGACCTGAAGTTCGACCCGGCCACGCCGACGTACGTGCGTATCGGCAAGGGCAACCGTTTCCGCGAGGGCGTGACGATCTCGCGGGCCACCAAGCCCGGCGGGGCGACGGTGATTGGCGACCTGGGCTACTGGATGGCGGGCAGCCACGCCGGGCACGACGCGACGATCGGCGACAACGTGATAATGGCCAACGGCACGGCCGCGGCAGGGCACGCCACGCTCGGCGACCGGGTGATCCTCTCGGGCGGGACGATGATTCACCAGTTCTGCTGGGTCGGCGAGATGGTGATGACCCAGGGCAATGCGGGTTTCAGTTGCCACGTTCCACCGTTCACTCTGGTGGCCGACATCAACGGCATGATCGGCCTGAACTCGATCGGCCTGCGTCGCAACCCGCAGATCACCGACGAGGACCGCCGGCAGGTCAAGCAGGCATTTCACCTGACATACGACTCCGGCCAGACTGCGGGCAAGGCACTGGCGGAGATGGACACGTGGACGGACATCAAGCCGGCGGCGTCGCGTTACCGGGAGTTTCTGCGTAAGGTCCTGACGGCCGAGGGGCCTTTCAGGCGGGCGCTCTGTCCGCTTCGCCGCGGGCGGGGGCATTGAGGTGGTAAAGCGGCAGAGAGGCACGGATGGCGGAACGGGCAAGCCGGGGTCCGGGAGGCTCGCGCCGCCGATTCTCAGGCGTGCCGTCGCGCACTCACATTGGGCAATCGCCGCCACAAACCGCATAACTTCGGGCAATCACTTAGTTAATATGATTCGAGGGCGATTTTGCATCAGGCGCACTCATCGGTGGGCACATTATTCGTACTGCTTCCTTTGTGGTGTGATGCAATAACCCTTCGGATTGGGCGTTTTCCGGTAAGAACGAGAACGCTTGCGCTGCGGGCAGAGAACCGGTTCTGCCTTCGGGCGGCTGGGCTGTTGCAGGGGCCGGGTCGCCCGGCGGGAGCGGGGCTTTATTGGGCTTAAGCGGAACAGAGGGCACTGGGCGAGAAGATCAGATCGCGACTGTCGCACTGGCTCGCCGGTTGCCGGTTTTCCGCTGGAATGATGCAAGGAGATTACTATGAAGGCTGCAAAGTTGCTGGCGTTTGCCGCGGTTCTGGGCATGGTTGGTTTCGCCATGGCGGCGGACAAAGAGGCCCCCAAGAAGAAGAGGGTGCGTACCCCGGGCATTATGGGCACGATAGCCGATATCGAAGGCAAGGTCCCCGATCTGACCCTGACCATCGACAAGCGGACCCGTGGTAGCAAGGAGACCACGAAAGTCACCGTCAAAACGGACGTCGATACGAAAGTCACCATCGACAGGAAAGAGGCCGAGTTGAGCGGCCTCACGAAAGGCATGTACGTCCGTATCAGCCCGGTGACCGGCACCGCAAAGAGGATCTCCGCCTGGACGAAGAGGCCCGAGCGCAAGCGCAAACCCAAAGAGGAATAAGGCGCCCGCTCGCGTAAGCGAACCTTCGCCTTGAATGCCGCCGCCCTGCCAGAGGCAACGGGGCGGCGGAACATAGCCCGCGGCTTCGTCGGTCTACCCATAGGGCCAGTTTCTTGCTGCCCTCTCGGCCCTCGAAGCCGCGGGTCTTCTTGTGGCCGGTGGTGGCTGGGCGACGGGTCGCCCGGTCCGGCTGAGGCGAGATTGGGATCAAGCGGAACATAGGGCACAGGACGAGAATATCATATCGCGATTGTCGCGATGGCTCGTCGGCCCCAAGTGTCCGACGGATTGATGCAAGGAGATAGCTATGAAGGTTTCACATCTGTTGGCGGCGGTCGCGCTTCTGGGCATGGTCAGCTTCGCAATGGCGGCCAGGGGCGACAAGGGCGGCAAGGGCAAGGGCAAGGGCGGCAAGGGACTGCGCGGCAAGGTCGTAAGCGTTGCAGGCACGAACGTGACCATCAAGACCGGGGGCAAGAACTCGGAGAATGTCGTCGTTGCCACCGATACCAGCACGGCCGTGAAGATCGACGGCAAAGATGCCACCGTGGCCGAACTGACGGCAGGCATG
>JAUWQU010000775.1 GCA_030610965.1 Phycisphaerae bacterium | reverse complement strand
CCCCGCGACCATCACGTGGCGGCGCGTCGGGGACGTCAACGACGCGACGCTGCGCTTCATAGAGACCGGCCTGAGCGACAACTGGATGGACGGGCCGCGGCGCAAGACCGGCTTCGACATATCCGCGGCGTCGGAGATTATGGCCATTCTCGCCCTGGCCACCGATGTCAAGGACATGCGAAAGCGCCTCGGGCGGATCATTGTCGGCATGAACCGCAAGGGCGATCCCGTCACGGCCGAACAGCTCGGCTGCGCCGGCGCGATGATGGTTCTGATGAAGGACGCCGTGAAGCCCACTCTGATGCAGACGATCGAGGGCCAGCCGGCATTCATTCACGCCGGGCCTTTCGCCAACATCGCCCACGGCAACAGCTCGATCATCGCCGACCGCATCGCGCTTAAGCTGGCCGACTATGTCGTTACCGAGAGCGGCTTCGGCGCGGACATCGGCATGGAGAAGTTTTTCGACATCAAGTGCCGCATCAGCGGCCTCAGGCCAAACTGCGTTGTGCTGGTCGCCACGATTCGCGCGCTGAAGATGCATGGTGGTGGCCCGAAGGTCACGCCGGGCAAGCCTTTGGCGGCGGAGTATTTGCAAGAGAACATCGAGCTGCTGGAACGGGGCGTCTGCAACATGGTTCGTTGCATTGAGATCGCCCGCATGTTCGGCGTGCCGGTGGTCGTGGCGATAAACCGGTTCCCAAGCGATACGCAGGCGGAGCTGGAGTTTGCCCGCAACTCGGCCGAGAAAGCCGCAGCCGAGGCCGCCATTGTGTGCAACCATTGGGCCGAGGGCGGCAAGGGCGCCGCGGCCTTGGCCGAGGCGGTTGTCGCGGCCTGCGACAAGCCGTCGAACTTCCAACTGCTGTATCCCGACGAGATGTCCATCAAGGACAAGATCGAGACCATCTGCAAGAAGGTCTACCTCGCCTCGGGCGTCGAGTATGACCCGAAGGCCGAGAAGCAGATCGCCTCATACGAGAAGGCGGGCCTGAGCCATCTGCCGATCTGCATGGCCAAGACGCACCTGTCGCTAAGCCACGACCCGACTCTAAAGGGCGTGCCGACGGGATTCACCGTGCCCGTCCGCGAGGTCCGCGCCGCGGCCGGGGCGGGCTTCCTCTACCCGCTGCTGGGCACGATGCGCACCATGCCCGGCCTGCCGAGCCGCCCGGCCTTCATGGACATCGACCTCGACGAGAACGGCCAGGTCGTCGGGATGTTCTGAGAAGAAGGACAAGAAAACGTGCTCTCGCAGAGGGCGCGGAGGGCGATGAGGCCAGCCCTGTCGGACCTGCGGGAAACGATCAGTGTTGGTCGCCGTTCGATCTTGTAGGCCGCATGCATCGGCGCGCGGCGGATTCACTCGGCCCAGGCATTCAGAGGAGTCGCGACATGCGGAAGGATCCTGACGTTACCCGTCGAAACCTGCTCAAGGCGGGTCTTGGTGCGGCCGCGGCGGTGGCGGTGTTGGGGGCAAGGCCGTTTTCAGGGCGCGCGCCGGCTGCGGAACCCGCGCGGGCCGGCGAGAGCGGTTCAGCCGGCGCTGCGAGCGGGCCCAACATCGTGCTGATCGTGGCGGACGATCTCGGCTGGGGCGAGCTTGGCAGCTACGGTCAGAAGAAGATCAAGACGCCTAACCTCGACCGACTGGCCCAGCAGGGCATGCGCCTGACGCGCCACTACAGCGGCTCGCCGGTCTGTGCGCCTTCACGCTGCGTGTTGATGACGGGCAAGCACCCGGGCCACTGCTTCATTCGCAACAACAGCGAGGTCAAGCCCGAAGGCCAGTACCCGATCCCCGCCACCGAGGTCACGCTTGCAGAACTGCTCAAGCGGCGCGGCTACACGTGCGGCGCTTTCGGCAAGTGGGGGCTGGGGCCGCCCGGTTCGACCGGCGATCCGCTGAAGCAGGGCTTCGATCGTTTCTTCGGGTACAACTGCCAGCGTCATGCCCACAGTTACTACCCGGCTTACCTGTGGGACAACGACAAGCGCATCGAACTGGACAACCATCCGCCCGCGCCAGGCCATGGGCAACTGCCCGAATCCGCCGACTTGAATGACCCGGCCGTGTACCAGAAATACAAGGGCGGCGATTACGCACCGAAGCGCATCGCCGACCAGGTGCTGGCGTTCATCGGCGAGAACCGCGAGCGGCCCTTCTTCGCTTACTACCCGACGATCATCCCGCACCTGGCCCTTCACGTTCCCGATGACGAACTCAAGCCGTATCTGGGCCAATGGGAGGACAAGCCCTTCGACGGACGTGGCGGCTACACCCCGCACGCAACGCCGCGAGCCGCCTACGCAGCCATGATCAGCTACCTGGATACGCAGGTCGGCCGCATACTCGCATTGCTCGACAAACTACATCTGGCGGACAACACCATCGTGGCGTTCACGTCCGACAACGGCGCCACTTACCTGCGCGACGTGGATTACCGGTTCTTCCAGAGTGTCGGGCCGCTGCGCGGTTTGAAGGGCTCGATCTACGAAGGCGGCATACGCGTGCCGGCGATCATCCGCTGGCCGGGGCGAATCAAGCCCGGCTCGACCGGCGATCGCATCACCGGGTTCGAAGACTGGATGCCCACGCTGCTCGAACTGATCGGCAAGCCGGGCGCCGCGTCCGACCAGGCCGACGGCCTGAGCTTCGCGCCCACGCTGCTGGGCAAGT
>JAUWQU010000725.1 GCA_030610965.1 Phycisphaerae bacterium | reverse complement strand
CTGGTCGGCGCGGCCCGGTTGGGGCGAGTCGATCGCGGCCGCGGATGAATATGGAGTGCGGCGTCAAGTCCTGCGTAGCCTTGGCGAAGCAGGACGACCTCGCCGCTTTTGCTTGCCGGCCCACTGTGTCTCTGGCACGCTCACAGACTCCGCGAAATCGCTCCGCGCGCGATACCTTCTGTCGCGTTCGTAAAACTACGTCCGCTGCCAAGCAAAAGCGGCGTGGTCGCCCGACAAGTCGGGCTTGACGCCGCACTCCAAGGGGCAAGCCGTTGCCGAGGCATTCTCTGGTTTGGCGGAACGTTGTGAAACGCGCGAGCCTTTGCCTCTTGTCGAACAGAAGAACGCTGCAATAGGGCGCGAGCCTTTGGTGCGCCGGCAGTCCCGGATGTGCATCGGGAGCGCTTTGCCCTTGACGCATCGACAGGGGCCGCTGACAATTATCTCCAGCGGTTCGCCAGCAGCGCCGGCCAACCGAACCGCCGCCAGCCGTCAAACGAGAACCCGGGGAAGGAGCCCGACGGCATAACCGAACAACACGGGCCCATTTCGTATCCGGGCGGGAGTTTTTCAATGGCAAAAGAAGAGAAGAAGCCGCAAGACGAGAAGCCGGAGAAGCTGCCCAAGAACGTCCAGGAACTCCTCGGCGACCAGGACGGCAAGAACTGCTTTGTCGTGATGCCCTTCGGGCGGACGCCCGACGATATCACATGGTTCCGGGGCTGGTACAAGGAAGTCATCACACCGGGCGTCGAGAATGCTGGTTTCGTGCCGAAGCCGGCCTTCGAGGACGCGGGCTCCCATGCTATCACCGACGCGATGCTGGCCCATCTTGCGTACGATCCGATGGTCGTAGTGGACTTGGGCGGAAGGACGCCGGCCGACGAGCCAAACCCGAACGTGATGTATGAACTCGGCATTCGCCATGCCTTCGGCAAGGCGCTCGTCATTATTGCCTGGAAGGACCAGGACCTTCCTTTCGACGTACGCGTCCAGCGCGCGATAATGATGGACCGCACAATGCTGGCGGCAGACCACAATCGCAAGGAGTTAACAAGCTTCCTGAAGGAAGCCGAGAAGAACAGATTCCATCGCCCCATGGACGCCGTCCATCGTTCCGCCACACTGGAGGCCGTTGCCGGCAACCTCGAGCAAAGCGACGTGCTGCGGTCGCTGACCGACGAGGTCCTTGGACTTCGTCGGGATATCGGCGAGAGGAGCAATAGAGAATCGCAAGGTGCCCGTGACGCGATGAGGCTCGACTTGATTAATCGCATGACGAAATTCGAAGATTGCGTAGGAGGTATCACTTCCCACCCAAGCGCACGATCGATCGGCGACTTGTTGGTGTTACGAAACACCGACCGACTGGTGAACCTTGGGGGGCGTGTTGCGCTGGGAAGCCACGAGGTATTCACTTCCGCCCTGAGGCGTGAAGCAACTGGAACCTTGCTGGCCGCTATCAACCGTGGCGATTGGGAGGAGATTGAAGAATGGTTTACGGGTTACGGTGTAAAGTTCTTGGACACTTGACAGTCTCGGCTCTCGCCTGGGCGACCGTGCTTGCCGTCGCCGGCTCCGGTTGCGACCGAAGCCAATCCCCGCCAGCCGCGCCGCCGGGCAGGTCGATCGAGCCGGCGACGTACGTTGCCAACAGCAACAGCCACATCGCCGCGATGAAGCCGACCAACCGCGTAGCCTTCGACCACCTACCCGACGCCCTGGCCGAAGGCTACCGCCCCCGCAAGTCCCGCCTCCCCAAAGCCGCCCCAACGACAGCCCCGGCCGCACAGAAGGAGCAGCCATGAGCAACGAACAGCAAACCCCAACGGAAGACGACCTCAAGAAACTGCCGCGATTGGCCATCGTCGCCTTCGCCGCACGATGCGCGAGACGTGCTCTTCCGATCAGCGAAGCGAGCAGTGTCACAACGCCAAGTGAACTAAAGGCCATCAACGAAGCGATCAGCCAGAGCGAACAAGCCGCTTGCGGCGGCAATATCGCCGCCTACGCCTCTCTCGACGCCGCAATGCACGACGCCCGCGGGGCTGCTTACGGCCGCGCCGCCAATGCCGCTGACGACGTCGTCAAAGCCTGGCGGGGCGCACTGAACGCCCCCGTCGACATCGACGCCCAAAGCGTCGCCCCCGCCCAGGTCGCCTGCGACCGCGCCCGTGCGGTCGCCAACAGCATCACCGCCGCCTACGCCGCCCGCATCGCGGCAATCGAAGAGGCCAACACTGTCAAGGCCGCCGCTTGCGCCGCCTATAGCGCTTACCACGCCCACGTCTATGCCGCAATCGCCTCCTTTGACTACGACTCCCCCCGCAAGGCAATCCAGGCGATGTGGCGCGACTACAAACTTCTTCTGGCGGGAACGAAGGAGCACGGCTGGACAGACGAAACCCCCGTGCCCCCGTCGTTCTTCGGCCCGATGTGGCCCGAAGGGGACCCCGAGGGCTGGCCGCCGACCGAGACGGGGAACAGCGATGCCGCAACAACACAAACCCCCGGCGAGGACAAACCGTGATCCGATTCCAATGCCGCCATTGCCGCGAGGAGATGGCCGTCCCTGCCGGCCGGGCCGGACAGCTCGAGCCGTGCCCGGCGTGCGGGAACGTTTGCGAGGTGCCGCGGCCGAAGGCGCACGTTTACGGGGCCTCAGCGCCGCCGCGGCCGACATCTCTCCGGCCGGCGATCTACTTTTTCCTTGGAGTCGGCGTTGTGATGCTGGCGCTCGGCATGGCCGTGTCCGTATCGCCGAATCCCACGGCGGGGACACTCAGCCGGATGGTCATTCTCGGCGGGGGCTTGTCCCTGGCGGCCGGGTTCGGCCTGGTGCCGGGCGCGATCGCCCGCGGCAAGA
>JAUWQU010000337.1 GCA_030610965.1 Phycisphaerae bacterium | reverse complement strand
CATGTTCATGGCCTCCTCCAGCTTGGCCATGATCTCGAACAGTTCGTCGCCCGTGTGGTAGAAGTCCACGAACTTGCCCTTGCCGCCGAACATCGCCGACGTCGAGCAGAAGTTGCACCCCAGCGGGCAGCCCACCGACGGGATTAGCGTCGCGGCCAGGTTGTCCGGGCTGAACGGGATGTTCACGCCGAGGCTTCTCCGGCGCGGGGCCGACCATATCCGCGGGTGGCGGATGGGCTGGTCGACATCCTCGCCCAGGAACGTGCGGAACCAACGCACGCCCTCGCCTCGGGCTATGTAGTCGGCATCGATGCGGCCGGCCAGGCCGTCGACGTTGGAGATGTGCCCGCCGACGACGATCTTCGCCTCCGGCTGGTGCTGCCGGATCAGCCGGCACATCTCGATCACCTTGCCGATATTGGGGGAGATCGCGCTTATGCCGATGATGTCGTACCGGTTGTCCCGCAGCTCCTGGATGAACCTGTCGAGCACGGGAAAGTCCAGGCAGGTGCACTTGGCGGCGATATTGGCCTGGATGAGCATCAGGCCCCAGCTCCGGTGGAACATCCGCAGCGAGAAGGCCCCCTGCACGCGGGTGACCTGGTTGTGGTAGAGCTCCATCGGGTTGATGACCCGGCTGCCGTACTCGTCGTCCTGTGCGTACGGGCCGAAAACGCTTGTCAGCAAAACCTTTGCGCGCGATCCGAGCGGGTGCGATGGATGGTCCGGATGTTGCTCGCCTGTTGCGGGTTCAATAGTGCTGCATGTGGTCATGGTGGTGTCCTTGGTTCGTGCTCATCCGGCGGCGAGCGGCCAGGCCGCGTGGAGCATGTGGCGCGTGGGCTTTGTGGGAAGTCGAACAATGGCGCCACCGCTGCGATTCGTTCACGAGAACGATGCCTTCGGGGCCGGGCCACTTGCCGAACTCACAATTTGTTGCGGTAGTATACGCCAATGCCCCGGCCGAACCAAGATAATTTGAGCCCCGCCAGGGGCCCAGGTGAGCGACCTGGTTTTCGGGCGGCCAGCTCTCGAGCCCACAGGGCGATCTGCGGTTAACCGCAGTCGCGAGCCAGTGGAAGCCTGGATGTACGGCAAGGAGCCCCCGAAGCGGGGCGACTGAAAGTCTCAATCGCCCGCTTCGGAGGCTCCCGATCAAGGGACGCACTTACCACGGGGCTGGTGGCATGTTCGGGGGCCGACGATTCGTGGTGCCAGCTTTCGCGGCCCTTTGCGAAAGCATGTTCCCTCGAACCCGAACTCTGTCCCGCAATCTTCTGCCACCAAGATCGCACTTGGAACATGCTTCCGAAAACAGCGATCGGGAGCATGGCGCCCATCGCGCTCACATCAGAAACCATGCCACCAGCCTCTTCTCTGTAGGACTCTTTCATTCCTTATCCCAAGCCGGTTCATACCGGCGCTTTCGCTGACCCCAATGCCGTCCTGGCCCCCGCCCCTCAGCGCCACGGTGCCTGCAACCACAGACCGCAACTGTACTTCACCGAACGCTTCCACGCTATCACTTCATTCCGGTCAAGTCATCAAGAAAGGCTGAATAGTTCTCCGCCGTTACACGACCGTCGTTGACCTGCCGTATGCAATCTTGAATATCTCGCTTACATGCTCTCACAAACGCTTGGTATAGGGCCAACTCATCTCTCGCGGGAATACCGCCTTCGTAATCTACTAGAAACCACTCCCCGTCATCTGCCTGCTTCAAATGAACGGTTACGCCAGAACGCGACACATCATCGCCCTTCTCAATAGCGACAATCGTAGCGTCGCCCCCTGCAACATCACTTGACACTATCTCATAGTTGCATTCTGGCTGTCCAAGAGGAGCGCCAACAACACGATCCCTAACGCGCTCTCGAAATCGTTTCGATTCGGCATCGCCAATCTTTTGTGCTATTGCTCCTTCCAGCCTTTCCACTTCTCTATTGTACCCTTTGATCAAGGAATAGTAACGAGAATGCCGTGCTCGTTGACTCGGATATATACACTCAAGCATTCCGACATAGTCCCTCACACTCGATGCTTTCTGATACGACACCCATGTATCAGCAGGCGTTCGTCGCACAACGAGTACCTTAGCCCTTGACGGCGCGCAGGCTGTTAACACAGATGCAAGACTCAACAGGCACAAGAGATACGCCCAATACGACCCTGCCGAGACTTTGCCGAATAGCTTGGCGAACATGCTCACTTCCACTGTCCCCATCCACAATAGCATGACCGAGTCCCCTTCTGATGGAGTTATCTATCGAACACACTATGTACTTCATGTTGTGCTCTACCATTTCACGCGTGGTCCAGTCCCTGGTTTCAGCGGCCATTTCCTTGGCCGCCCGTTCGCTGCTATATCCCGCTTGATGCCGTCAAGATATGCCCGAGCCGCTCTTGCGCCAATCTTGGTCCATACTCTATGGTCACGAGGTATTTTCCTGTGACTGACATCATCAAAGGCAATATCGTCTTGCGCCCCACTAACAATATGCCCCCTCCACCCAAACGGGGTTCCTGTTGTTTGCCGGAAGTTCTGAATAACAGTCATGCTATTGACGCCTCCCTCAGAAGTCGCCAACAAGCCGTTTTTATGCAGATTCTGCCATGTAAGTCCTTTGTTTACGTTGAAAAACCGTCGTAATCTACGGTTTCGTGCGCTTCTGAGGGAGGCGTCGCTATTGGCCTTTATGTCCGTTTTGGCGCCTTTTTTCTTATTCCCTATAAGGTCAGTGAACGTCAGTCTTACGAGATCCACTAAACCATAGTAGGCCGGAACCCACTTGGCATCGTTAAGGCTTGGCGAGGCTATGCGAATCGCCGTCGCACCATCGCTATGGCCTATTACGATAAACTGCTCAAGACTGCAGACATCCTCCTCCGTCTTCCGTTTAACGAATGCTGTATATTGCTCCCTAATGAAATCGGGACCGCCGGAACCCCCGTTTGCTCGCTTTCTTTCTAGGAACTCAATCCCCTTACTGTCATCCGCTTGATACTGTCTCAGTAGCGGCGCAATGCGATTCTCAATCGAAGCAATGGCCAAATCTAAGTCGCTGCGTTTTCCACCAAAGCCGAAAATCTTGAGTCCTGTTAGAGAAACGATTACGGTCCCTTGGGGGTCAACATTGCCACCAGGATCGCTGGCAACGTACTGATACAGATTCATCCCATCCGCATACTGGTTGCTGCTGGCCGGGTCACGCGAGATGAAGCCTCCAGCCACGGCCGGGCCACCGCGAGAGCCGATTCGCGTAGCGTTTCCCGCCCCCGGGTCGCGGGTCAGGAATCGGCCCATGCCGGGATGGTAGTAGGCCGAGACGTCGGCGGTGAAAATGCCCACGGCGACGATGCAAACCAGTACGGTGATCAGATGAGTCTTTTTCATGTTCGTGCCCCTTTTGGCTATGATTGTCGGTTTGTTGTGGTTCATTGTCAATCACCTCGGCGGCTGCCCAGGCGTGGGCGGCTTGTAAGGTTGGTACAGGTTCGGAACGCCCGGTTGCGGCGTTCCATCTTGCGGCGGCCCTGGCCGGTACGTCGGTGGCTGCGGCGCGCCATATGTCGTCGGGTCAGGCTGCCATCGGCCGAGATTCATTGGCGAAATGCCGGTCATCCCGGATGCTGCGGCTGCCGCGGCCAGGTCGCTGGGCCTCTGCATGCCGTCGAGGTCCGGGTCGCGGGTAGTCTTGCGCCGCATCCGCCTGGCCACCAGGCTGGCAAGGGCGGGAATCTTCGAGCGGTAGCCGCTGGCAATCGCGGCGTCGCCGAACCATAGTCGATAACATAGGCGGCTCGGATCGTAGCCGCATGCGTTCTCGTAGCAACTCGCAGCGAAGGCCGGCTGGCCGTGGTCGGAGCCGCAGTGGCCTCGGGCGGCGAGGAACTGGGCGAATTCCTGTCGCGGCGTTAGCGATGTGAGGTGCCCGTTGGCCTTGACTTGGCGATCGGTCAGCTTGAATGGCCAGGTCTTGTAGTAGTCGTCGGGGAAAGAGTTAAATCCATTTGTCCCCTCCATGTTGAACTGCTCACGCCAGGCCGGGTTGGGATGATCCTTGCCGTCCCAGCGGACGAACACGTGGCCCTTGGTTGTGACGAGCTTGAGTGGATAGCCCAGCCGCCGGCCGAGGGCGACGTACATCACCGGCATCGACGCGCACGTGCCGCCGGGCGTGCTCGAGAGAGACTCGCCGGGCGCCGAGATCATGCCGTGAATGAACGCGACGCGGGAATCCTTGAAGGAGAAGTTGTCCCTGGCGGGCTGGTCGTACTTTATGCCGAGGTCTTCGCAGAGGGTTTGCACGAGAAACTCCGCCCGGAGGTAGGCTTCGCTGTGGCGGTAGTGCTCGGCGTGGCGGGGGTCGGTCACCCGGTAAAGATGACGCTCGGTCTCGAACTTCACCCGCTCGGCCCACAAGTCCAGCGTGGTCAGGGCGTGGTCGATATCGAGCTTCTCCGCGCCCGGCAGGCCGGAGGCGCAGAGCAGGTTCATCTCGGCGATGTCCACCTCGCCGAGCCTGTCGGCCGGGATCTTCAGGAGGTCGCCAAGGGTCTTCGCCGAGCGGATGACTTTGGCCGGCATGACGGCCCTGGCGAGAACGGGCTTGGCGGGCGTGTCGCCGAAGAAGGCGAAGTAGCCGGCGGCGAGTGCGGCGATCAGCGCGACGGGTGCGGCGTAGAGGGCGACTCTCTTGGCGCGGTCCGACTTGGCCGACCTCTGCGGCCGCTTCACCGTAGCGCGAAATCGTTTGGCTCTCTTGCCGCCCATGAACCACCCCGTGGTGCATAGATAGGACGCAAGTATTGTATGCTCGGCCCGCCCCCGCGGCAACACAAGAATCCGAATAATGCCGAAAATGTCGAGATTCGGGTTCCTTTCGCAGCACGTGTCTTTCGACTGCCGGCCGGCAGGGTCGATGACTCCCGTTCAATTAGACGACGCCCGAGTCGGGGTCGAGGCCGTGGACGGCCGGTATCGCTTCAGCCCCCGCGCGAAGCCATTTGGAGATGCGCCGGCCGCGACGGCGCTTTGGCTCTTGCGGGCCAAGCCAAAACTCGCGGCATGGCCGATTCGCCAAGCAGCAAAGCCAAAACGGTGTCGCCGCCACCGCAGTCCACCTGGCCCGGACGCCCCGGATATGCCCTTACGGGCACATCCACGCCGTTTCTACGGCGCCAGGCAGGTTACTTTGCCGTTTTGGCACGCCAGGTACAGGCGGCCGGTGGCGGCGGACAGGCCGTCCCATACGGGTGGGGAATCGAGCTTGTACTCGGCGAGTTTGGCGCCGTCGCCGGTGGAAATCGCCAGTAGCGACGCGCCGCGTTTGCCTGCCCACG
>JAUWQU010000390.1 GCA_030610965.1 Phycisphaerae bacterium | reverse complement strand
GGAACTGCGCTGGTGTTGCCTTCCGTTCGGCAAAGGGCTGATCGAGTCCGGCGACGACGCGGGCATGGAATTTCTGGCCGTCAAGCACGCGCGCGACTATGAGCGGGTGGACAACCCCAGTGCTTGCCTCAACATGCTCAGGCACCGGCTGGACGTCCTGACGGGTTTCAAGAGCCCGAAGATCGAGGGATTCGCCCGGGAAGCCTTGGTTTTCAAAACGTTTAGGGCCATCCTGTTGTTCGAGCCCGGCGTTGCGGAGTCAGGCAGTGCCGCCTATACAACTCCGCCTGCCGACGATCTCGAAGCCCTTGAGCGCGCCGCGCCGGGGATCGTCAAAGTCTATGGCTCGCTGCTGAAGTGTGTCGAGACGAACCGGCTCAAGGGATTGTCCGCCGACTTGGCGGAAATCGCCAACAGAACCCGCAGCGAGAAGATACGCCAGATGACCAACTCCTGCCTGAAGTCCTTGGCCGATTGATCCCGCCACCTTCGCGCTATACTTTCTGAGCCGGCCTTGCGCTGGACAAAAGGGCCGCTGTGCGCCACTTGGCGGCCCTCACCGGCGTTTGCGCCACTTGGCGAGTTTCGCGTTGATTTTGTTCAGATCGAAGGCATCTGGATCGAACCCTTCGCCGAGCCAATCGATCATATCCTCATGTTCCTCGTTGTCGGGGTCGGAGACGGCCTCCAGCGTGCTGTAATAGCCCCATATTCCGCCGCAGTCCTCGGGCGGGCAGGCGCGTTCGCCGCCCAGACAGACCGGGTACTCCACGCCGGGCTTGGGGAACCCGGCTCGCTTGACCTTGATCTCGTGTCTCCAACTGTCGCCGAAGTCGTATTCGTAAATCAGCTTGGTGCTGGCGTTGGGGCACACCTCCGCCAGCAGAACGGCGTCCTCGTCCGTGCCCTCCATGTTAATAGGAGATCCGTCAGGCGCCCCCTTCGGCACAAAAAACTTTCTGCCGTGGATTCTGGCTTCGAAATCATCGTCCCATTTGCCCTCCCGATAGTAGCGGGCCTGTTCTTCGGAGCTGGGCTGCGTGCTTCTCTTGAGTTTTTGAAAGAACTGGTGCAGATGATCATCATCCCAGCCCATGACGATCTGAATCAAATAATGCAACTCGCCGAGTGTGATGTCCGGCCGCACGGCCACCTCCCGCCAGATCGGCGGATTGGAGTACTCGAGCGTGATGCGAACCCGGAGCACCTTGTCTTTCGCGTCCTTTGCGGCCATTTCATTCGCTCCTGATTGCCTGCGCCATTCTGGTCCATTCTAAAGCTACCGCCCGCCGGGGCAAGCGTTCCGCGAAAAGTCTTGGCACCGCTGTCGGTGGTTTGTCCGCCGAAGCTCGAGGACGTCTCCGCAAGTAGACAATCCCTTATGACACGAGCCCCAAAGCAGCGGCAGAAACACAGACCACCGAACTGGATCATCCTGTTGGTTTCTGTCGCCCCCTCGGGCTGAAATTATAACTAATGGCTCACCGGGGGCTTGCGCCCCTGGCTACCCTCTTGTGGCCCCCGCGGGGCCAGAAGATCGGTCGGTTTGACCAAGTAGAAGACAAAACACTATCTGCGTTCATCCCTGCTTAGAGCTTTGTCTGCCGTTTGCCTTTTTGTCCTGCTGAATCCCCGCCGGGAAAGCCGATTCAATGGAAGCGAGGCTTCACAGGACAGTGGATCGAGGAGAAGGCATGGTTTTCGGACGAATGCACACGGCGGCATGTGTGATATTGGCGGCGGGGCTGCTCGCGGCGACGGTGGGGCAGGCGGCGGAGTCGAAGCTTGGCCCGCGGCACATCGACCCGGTCAACGGGTTTTCGCTTTGCCCGCCGGCGGGCGTGGAGTTGGATCGCGGCGTGGCGACCACTCGGTTGGCCAAGTGGGTCATGCGCGACGCGAGGACCAAGGCGATCGCCTGGCAGTTGATCGTTCGCAAGGAAGCGGGCCCCGCCGACGGCGTCAGTCTGGAGGCATACGCCAAGCAGGTTGAGGCCGGGCTGCGAAGGCAGCCGGAGGTCCGCGTCGAGAAGGCGGCGGTGGTTGCGGTGCTGGGCAAGCCCGGCATCGAGACGGCCTTGATCCAGGGCACTCGCGGCCAGCGGTGGCAGCACGACCTTTGGGCGCGGACTTCGTCGGGGCATCTGCTGGTGCTGTCGATCAGCGGCACGCTTGGCCTGAAGGCCCAGATGGACAAACTACTTGGGCAGGTGGCCGAGACGTGGCAGCTCTCGGACCCGCGCGAGCAGGCCGAGGTGCGAAAGGCGAACCTTAAGCGAGGCCAGACGCTGCTTGCGGGCCTTACGCGGACGAAGCTGACCGCGGCCATGACCAGCCAGGAGCAGTGGTTCCTGTACCGTCGCGGCGACAAGGACATGGGCTACATGCGTGTGAAGGAGAAAACCGTCCGCCGCGGCACGGCCCAGGGCGTGGAGATCACCACCAAGGCAGGCCTCAGCCTGCCGGAAGGTCAGTCGATGGTGATTCGTCGCGTCATGTTCGCGGCCGCGGACCGCTCGAAGGAGCATTGGACGGAGACCGCCCAGGTCCTGCGCGGGCCCAAGGTAATACGCCGGATGAGCGAGGAAGGCACGTGCGAGGGCTCGCTGATAGTCTGCAAGGTCACGTCGGACGGCAGGTCGGCCACGAGGAAGAAGCCGCTCGAGCCGACCACGGCTGCGATCTACCTGCCGCGGGCATTCGCCCTTCTGCTGGGCAAGCTGACGGACCTTTCGACGCCGGGGGCCTACGGTTTCGCCACGTACACGACGGCCGAGAATGACTTCGACCTGCGGACCTTCACGGTCGTCGGCCCGACGAAGGTGACGCTGGGCTCGCAGAGCAAACCGGGTGTCCAGGCGACCGACCAGCTCGCGGCCGACGCCGCGCCGGCGACGCTGGAGCTGGCAAGCGACGGCTTGCTGTTGCGGATGCAGACCGATGGGGGTATCGTCATGACCCAGAGCACGCGCAGTGCGGTGCTGAGACGATACCCGGACGCGGAAAAGTAGGATGAGTGACGATAGTTTGTGGGACGTGGTGATTATAGGCGGAGGGCCCGCGGGGCTGGCGGCGGCGCTTTCTGCGGCGCGGGACCGTTACCGGACGCTGGTGCTGGAGAAGAACGGCCTGCCGGGCGGGCAGATCATGCTGACCGACCGGGTGGAGAACTACCCTGGCATCGTCAAGATCGGCGGATTCGAGCTCATCGAAGAGCAGAAGAAGCAGGCAACGAGCTTCGGGGCCGAGATCGCGGCCAACCAGGCCTGCACGTCGCTGGCGCGGCGCGACGACGGCATCCTGGATGTCGAGGTCAACGGCGGCGAGAAGACCCACCAGGCGCGGGCGGTTATCCTGGCGCCCGGCAGCGACTACCGCCGCCTCGGCGTTGCCGGCGAGGACGAGATGCGACAGGCCACGCGGGTAAGCTACTGCGCCACCTGCGACGGGGCGTTCTATCGCGACAAGCACGTGCTGTGCGTCGGCGGGGGCAACACGGCCGTGGAAGACACGATCTACCTGGCGACGCGTTTTTGCAAGAAGGTGACGATAATCCACCGGCGCAAGGAGTTCCGCGCGCAGGAGGTGCTGGTGGAGGAGCTTTACAAGGCGGCCGGGGAGCACGACATCGACGTCAAGCTGCCGTACGTCGTCGAGGAGATCGTGGCCAACGCCGACAAGACGGACCTGGACCACGTTCTAATCAAGAACGTCGAGGCCGGGCAGGTCGAGCAGCTCAAGGTGGACGGCGTGTTCATCTTCGTCGGCATGAATCCCAACACGGGCTTCCTCAAGGGCGCGGTGACAATCGACGACGCCGGCTACATCGCCTGCGACCCGGTGACGCTGAAGACATCCATGCCGGGCGTGTTCGTCGCCGGCGACTGCCGGCAGCTCGCGGCCATGCAATTGGCGACGGCCTGCGCCGACGGCGTGGTGGCGGCGATGGGGCTGAAGTCCCACTACCGCGACCCGGCCGGGTGGGAGAAGAAAGCCCCCGGCGACAGCCCTGCCCAAGGCTGGTGACCGCGCGGGCTTCGCCCGCGAATGTCAAATGTCAGAATGCCAAGTGCTCAGAGGCGCCAAGGCAGGCCGCCGGGCACTTCATGCCCGGAAGTTCCAAATCCCAAACGCCAAACAACAAACGGGGAAGTGCCGATAGGGCGACTCTTCTTTGGAGCTTGGTTCTTGTTTGTTCCTCGGTGCTTGGGATTTGGTCCTTAAGTCAAAGCTGGCAGCATAGCCGGACGCCGTGGGCTGACATCTGCCGCCCGGCGGGGCCTGTCAGCTTGCCTTGCGCATCGGCGGGGACTGAGGCTCGTCCTTCCTGAGCGTCCTGGACACAACGAACGGGACCATGAACTCCTGCGAGCAGCTTCCGCATCGAGCGGACTGGCCCCGCATGGACTCGGGAATCGAAAGCACCACCCGGCACTTGGGGTTCGGGCAGCGGTACGAAAACGGCTTCATGGACATCCTCCAAGCCGCGGCATCGCGGCCATTACCTTATCGGCCGGCAGCGCGCGGGAGTCCAGTTGCGCCGGGGGGGCGGTGGAGTATTTTTCGGTCATTCCGGCACGCGGGTGATCTCGGCGCCGATGGCGCGAAGCTTGGTCTCGATGCCCTCGTAGCCGCGGTCGATGTGGTAGACGCGCTGGACGGTCGTCGTGCCGCGGGCGACAAGCCCCGCCAGCACCAGCGCTGCCGAGGCGCGGAGGTCGCTTGCCATCACCGGCGCGCCGATGAGTTTCTTGACGCCCGTGACGATGGTCGTGGGGCCTTCCTTGCGGATGTTGGCGCCCATTCGCATCAGGTCCGCCACGTGCATGAGGCGGTCCGAGCTCGGAAGAGCCCACG
>JAUWQU010000052.1 GCA_030610965.1 Phycisphaerae bacterium | reverse complement strand
GCTGGCGGGACATCCCGCTGGAGGGCACGCCGGCCTCGGACGCGCCGCTGGCCATGGTCACAATCGCCAAGCGAGTGGTGATCGTCCTGGCTGGCAGCGCCGACAAGGCCGGGCAGCGCCAGATCATCCTGGCCGAGCGGTCCGGGAAGGACTCCGCCTTCTCGGCCCATATCATGCTGCGTGGGGAGAAGCCCGCGACCTGGCCGGTGGGCACGCTGCCCGTGGTCACGCGAATGGGCGACCAGTTGGCGCTGCTCTGGCAGGACGCCAACGGCCTGGCGTTCGGCAAGTGCGGGCCGCGAATGGGCCAGCTCATCCCGGAGGGTGCGGTGGACGTCTTCGAGCACGCCCCCGCAGGCAATGCCGCTCAGGAACTCATCACGAACTTCGTCTGGGTGGTCATGGTGAGCGTCTTCGCCGCGATGGTGCTGCTGCGCCCGAGAGGCGTCGCGCCGGAGCTGTTCGTCCTGCCGCCCGCCGTCAAGCTCGGCCACCTGGGCAAACGCCTGCTGGCGGGGGTGATCGATCTGGGCCTCTGCTACTTCATCGTGGGCTTGATTTACGCCATGAGCCCCTTTGCAATGAGCGAGCAGGAGATGACAGCCCTGCTGAATCGCATGCTCACGGGCAGCCCGGTCGATCTGCCGATAGATTTCGCCATAATGATCATCGCCACGCTACTGGCCTTCGCCGCCTACTCGGCCGTGATGGAGATCCGCACCTCCGCGACGCTCGGCAAGATGCTGATGAGGCTCCGCGTGGTGGGCACCAACGCCAGGCCGGCGGACATTCGCCAGTGCGTGATCCGGAACCTCACGAAGATCGTCGAGATAATTTCGATGATGACGCTGGTGCTACTGCCCCTTGTGCCGATGATCGTGATCCTCACCCGCTACAACCAGCGGATCGGCGACCTGCTGGCCCGGACGGCCGTGGTCGATGCGGCCAGCCTGTCACAACAGCCCGCCGCAGGCGACGGCGGCGACGAGAGCCATTCCGATGGCTCCGAGTCCAACGCTACCCCGCCCCCCCTGCCGCCCGACCAGGACCAACCGGACCGCCGCAACGACGGAGACTAGTGTGGCAATCTGGAATTGATGGGCATTGTGCCGCCTGAGAAATCCGAAAACAAAAGCACGAAATCCGAAACAAACTCAAATCACCAAAGCACAAATTCCAGACAAAGACGTCCGCGGGTCGAACAGGCGCCCCAGGTCGCGAAGCCCACAGATAGCAATCCCTGGATGAAGGGGCCAGGCTCCTCATATCTTGGAACTCAGAATGATCTGCAGTGTATTCGACGCACTACATTAGCTCCGCGGCATGTTGCCGGCAATCACTTGGGCGTATCGCCCGGCCGGTAGCCGGCGGGCCAGTCCTTATCGAGCCGGGGGGTCCATTGGTCCATCGGGGGCAGGCTGTCGTAGTCGATCTTTTCGCCGGTGAGTATTTTCGCCACGATCTCGTCACTCCAGCGGCGCGAGAGCACGAACGGCACTACGTAGTTGGTCACGAACCCCTCGGCCAGGCTGCTCAGGTGCCCGCCGGTATTGCCCGCCATGGCCATCTGCTGATGCCACGCGACCTGGTAGAGCCTGTCGTAGAGCTTGGACCGCCCCGGCTTGAGTGGCACGGTGAACCCCACCCGGCCGGCCGAACTGCTGTGCTTGCCGTCCATCGTGCCGCTGATGGTCGTGCCCACGCCCAGGAACCAGTCCTTGGACGAGTAGAAGTTGACGATGCCGCGTTTGGTCTTGCTCAGCGCGAAGTCCACCATGTACCCGGGCGAGATGGCCGGGGCCATGAGGATGATCCCGTCGATTTCCTGGCCCTCGGGCATGGCCTCGGCGATCCACAGCGCTATCGCCCCGCCGCCGGCCTGGCCCCCGATTATCACGGGGTTGTCCGGGTGGGCGAACTTGTACTCAGCCACCTTGACGGCGATCCGGGTCGCCTTGCGCCTGTTGTGCAGTTCGGCCCGCAGGTTGTAAAGCGGCCCAAGCCAGGATGTCCAGTCCTCCAGGTCGATTCCGTATGGAACCCCGCCGTAGGCGAGGCCCTGTACGGCCCCCTTGTTGAGCGGGCTTATGCCCTCGATGCCAGGCAGGACCACCACGAGGCCCGTGCTCATCCGTTCGGGCGTCTGGTAGGGCTGGCGGTAGCAGCCGCCGGACATCGCAGCCGTCGCCATGCAGACAAGGCCAAGCACTATGCGTCGCATCGCAATCCCTTTCGCCCTCCACCTTCCACAAACCGCCTTGGCCGGCCGGTAGGTGCGTCTCGGCTGGCTGGCGCACCGGGGAGTTTACACGCCCGGACCCGCCAATCATAAAGAAACCCCGGCCGAGGTGCCGGGGTTTCGCTTGGAATCCGCGTGCAACCGGAATCCCTCAAGCGGAAGGCGGCGCCGGGACGATATAGAACTCCGGCGGCGAGATCGACTTTCGCATCGCCCCGGCAGGAGATGATACCGTGTGCCCGATGCTTGACAAATCAGACGCCCGTTGCGCGACACACCTGACATTGGCCAATATTTCCAGCGCTTTCGCCCACTGCGCAGACCAGTACGAGCAGTGCCCGATCTACAGACAGGCGCTCGCCGAGTTGCTCGATGATAATGCCTGCCAGTACAAAGAAACAACCGCTGCCGTCGGTATCCTCGTTGCCTCTTGAGTCGAGCAGGCAACTGCGAGCCTTCCTGGACTACCTCCAGGTCGAGTGCGGGCTATCTCAAAACACGCGCCTAGCCTACCGGCGGGACCTCTGCCGATTCATCGCCGGCCTCGGCGACGCGGCGGGCGACCTCGCACGGCTGACCACCGGCGACGTCGAGCACTTCCTCCGCCAATGCAACAGCGACGGCCTGTCGGCCAGTTCCACCGGCCGGGCACTGGCGGCTGTGAGAATGTTCTGCCGATACCTTGTGCTGAACCGCGCCCTGGCGCGGGACGTCTCCGCCGTCGTCGTCCCGCCGAAAAAGTGGCGCCGCCTCCCGGCCGTGCTGGGCGACGAGCACGTCGAGCGGATCCTCGCGGCCCCCAACGACGAGCAGGACACCCACGCCCTGCGCGACCGGGCGATTCTGACGCTTCTGTACGCAACCGGCATACGCGCCAGCGAACTGGCCGGGCTTGGCGTGCGAGACCTCAACTTCAACATCGGCATCGTCCGCGTGCTGGGCAAGGGCAACAAGGAGCGGATCGTCCCCGTGGCCCAGGCAGCAGTGGATGCCGTACGAGAGTACATCCGGTCCGGCCGGCCCGCGGTGGCCGCGGACACGGCCTCGCGGCTGTTCCTGTCGCGAACGGGCAAGCCGCTGGCCCGAGAGGACGTGTACCGCACCGTCCGCAAGTACGTCCGCCGGGCCGCCATCCGCGGCAAAGTAACCCCGCACACGCTGCGGCACGCCTTCGCGACGCATCTGCTCGCACACGGCGCCAACCTGCGAAGCGTGCAGGAAATGCTCGGCCACGCCGACATATCCACCACGCAGATTTACACCCACGTCGACGCCGAGCGACTCAAGAGCATCCACAAGCAATTCCACCCGCGAGGCTGAGGGGAGGAAAGCGAATGCTCAATGCCCCGTGCCCGACTTGAGGGATTCCGCGATTCATAGAGATTCGGCCTACGATGATCCCCGAGCAGGGACTGCGCACTTGGGGCTCCGCACCCAGGGATTGCTATCCCTGGGCTTCCGCGAGCGGAACTCCGCAACCTGCATCGAACATTTGACATCGAGCATTGAACATTTGTCATTCGGCATTCAGCATTTGTCATTTATCATTTATCAATTATCATTCAGCATTCGGCGATGAGCATTCGGAGGTCGGCATTGGGCAGACGTTACGCAATCATCGGCACCGGAGCCCTGGGCGGGTTCTACGGCGGCCGGCTCGCGAGGGCGGGCTGCGACGTACACTTCCTGCTCCACAGCGACTACGAGCACGTCCGCGAGCATGGGCTGCGCGTCGACAGCGTCGATGGCGACTTCGTCTTGCCGAGCGTCCACGCCTGCGGCCGGGCCGAGGACATGCCGCGATGCGACGTCGTCGCCGTGACGCTGAAGACCACCGCCAACCACCTGCTGGGCGAGCTGCTGCCTCCCGTAATCGCCGACGACGGCGTGGTGCTGGTGCTACAGAACGGACTCGGCATCGAAGAGCGGGTGGCCGAAATCGTCGGGGCCGATCGCGTCATGGGCGGGCTATGCTTCCTGTGCGCAAGCAAAGTCGGACCCGGGCACATCCGACACCTCGACTACGGATATATAACCCTGGCCGAATACGACAGCCAGGCCCGCCCGCGGGGAATCACCGAACGAATGAGGGCGATCGGCGGGGACTTCAAATCTGCCGGCATACGCATCCAATACGCCGAGGACCTCGTCCTGGCCCGCTGGAAGAAGCTCATCTGGAACGTGCCCTTCAACGGCCTGTCGGTAGTGCTGAACACCACGACCGATCGCATCATGGCCAACGAACATTCGCGAGCCCTGGCCGAGGGCCTGATGCGCGAGGTCGCCGCCGCCGCCCGCGCCGCAGCCGAGCGGAAAATTGAGGAATCGTTCATCCGCAGCCAGCTCGATGACACGGCCAGGATGGCCCCCTACAGCCCGAGCATGCTCCTGGACTGCCGCGCGGGCAGGCCAATGGAAATCGAAGCCATCTTCGGCGCGGCCCTGGGCGCGGCGGCCACCGCAAAATGCCCGGTTCCACGAATCGAAACGCTCTACCGACTGTTGAAGTTCATGGACGAAGGAAACCGACGTGGAACAACGTTTTGAGCGAGAGACGGCCGACCTGGTTCGGTCATGGGGCAAGCACGACCGCGAGGTCCTGCGTGACTACCTCGTCAGCGACGTCGAGGACCCGCGGATCAACGTCCAGAGCGTGCTGACGAGGCACTTCCTCATGGAGCGGCTCTGGCCGGGGCTCTTCGGGCAGTTCAAGGAGCACGAGCTCCGCTTCGCCGTCGCGGCCAACTGGCTGCTGGGCATCCGCAAGGACGGCTCCCTGGTCGCCCGGCACGACGATATCTTGTGCGCCCTGCTGGCCGGGCCGGACGAACAGCCCGACGGCATCGAGATTCCCGACTGGGTCCGCGGCGTCTTTTCGTCCCTGCCGGCCGAGGCAGACGGGTTCGAGGTGCCCGACTACATCAGCGACGTGCTGGTGCTGCCTCCGCCCGCCCGCCAGGACGAGCCGCCCCTGCCGGACTACGCGGCGTCCACGTTTCTGGGCCTGTTTCGCCGAGCCCTGGCCGGCGCGTCCGTCGCCACGGCTGACCGCCCCACCGTCATCGAGCCGGCCTGCGGGTCGGCCAACGACTATCGCTACCTCGATGCATTCGGCGTCGCGGCACACATCGACTACACCGGCTTCGACCTGTGCGAGAAGAACATCGCCAACGCCCGCGAGATGTTCCCAGCCGTCGACTTCCGGGCAGGCAACATCCTGGCCGTCGAGGCAGGCGAGCGGACCTTCGAGATATGCATCGTCCACGACATCTTCGAGCACCTTTCCATAGAGGCCATGGCAAAGGGCGTCGCCGAGGTCTGCCGCGTCAGCGACCGCAGCGTCCTGGCCCACTTCTTCCAGATGCACGATGAGCCCGAGCACCTCGTGCGAACGCATGAGGACTATCACTGGAACCGGCTGTCACTGGAGAAAGTCGCCCAGCTATTTGGGGCCGAGGGCTTTGAGCTCGTCCGGGCCATGAAGATTGCCGACCTCGTCGCCGCCCGCTTCGATAGCGCCCAAACCCACAATGAGCACGCCTGGACGCTGCACCTCGAGCGCATGGACAATTAGTTTGGTGTGGAACCGCGGAATCCTGCTCGCCAAAGCGAACAGGCCGACGACAATCCAAACCACCAACCACGGACCACCGGCTACTGGCCACCGGCTACCGGCTACTGGCTACCGGCTACCCTACTGGCTACCGGCTACCGCAATCAGCGTGCGTATTCCACGCAGCGGACCTCTCGGACAACCGTCACTCGGACCTCGCCGGGGTATTCCATCTCGTCCTCGACTCGCCGGGCGATGTCGCGGGCTATCTTGGCTGAGACCTTGTCGTCGATGTTGTCGGCGTCGACGATCACGCGCACCTCGCGCCCGGCCTGGATGGCGTAGGCCTGCTTGACGCCCTCGAAGTCCGAGGCGATCTCCTCGAGTTTCTGTAACCGCTGGACGTAGCGTTCCAGCGTCTCGCGGCGCGCGCCGGGGCGGCTTGCGCTTATCGCGTCGGCGGCCGTGACGATGGGCGTGTAGATGCTCGTCACCGGGCCGTCGCCGTGATGGCCTCCGACGGCCTCGACGATCTCCGGCTTCTCGCCGTACCGCTTGCACAGGTCGGCGCCGATGGCCGGGTGCCCGCCCTCGACCTCGTGGTCGACAGCCTTGCCTATGTCGTGCAGAAGGCCGGCCCGGCGGGCAATTACGCCGTTGAGGCCGAGTTCGTCAGCGATAACCTGCGACAGGTAAGCCACTTCCATCGAATGCTGCAAGACGTTCTGGCCGTAGCTCGTCCGGAACTGAAGCCGGCCCAGCAGTTCAACCAGTTTGTTGTGCAAGCCGCGAATGTTGGAATCCACCGTCGCCTGCTTGCCCCTATCCGTGATCTGCCTGGCAATGTCCTTTTCGGTGGCGGCGACTACCTCCTCGATCCGCGTCGGGTGGATTCGGCCGTCCTGGATCAGTTTTTCCAGCGACCGCCGGGCCGTCTCGCGGCGGACCGGGTCGAAGGCCGAAACGACCACCACGCCCGGCGTGTCGTCGACGATAACGTCAACGCCCGTAGCCTTTTCGAACGCGCGGATGTTCCTGCCTTCCCGGCCGATAACGCGGCCCTTCATGTCGTCGGAGGGGATATCGACCGTCGAAACGGTCGATTCGCACGTGTGTTCCGACGCGTAGCGCTGGATGGCCGTGACGATTATCTCCCGGCCCTGGGCATCGGCGGTTTCCTTGGCCTGCTCGAGCTTGCTGGAGATGAGCTCGGCCGTCTCCTTTTCCATGTCGCGCTCGACCTCCTGCAAGAGTATTGATCGAGCTTCTTCCATGCTCAGGCTGGCGACCTTGAGAAGTTGGCTTTTCTGCCGGCCTATCACGTCGTTGAGGTGCTTGTCCTTAGCGGCCAGGGCGTGTTCCTTCTCGATGATTCCCTTTTGCGCGGCCTCCAGGGTGCGTTCCTTGATGTTTAGCGTTTCAAGTTTGTGATCTATAAGGTCTTCGCGTTTTGCGACGCGTTTTTCCTCTGCCTTGAGATCCTGGCGGGTGCTCTTGGTTTCGGAGTCGAATTGCTCCCGATGCCTGATGAACTCGGTCTTGGCTTCGACTTGGGCCTGCGCGACAATCTTTGCCGCCTCGGCCTTGGCCTGGTTTCTCATGCCATTGAATTCGCGCTCGAGGTCTGCCCTCCTTCTTCGCTGGATCAGCATCATGACCACGCCGGTCAGAACGATCCCCACGCCAGCGCCCGCGAATGCAAGGGCAGCCTTCTGCCCCATGGTGAACTCCGTAATAACGGTCGCCAGATCCATAGCACGCTCCCTTTCTATGGCGCAAGCGCGCGGCATGGAATCGCTGTACAGACAAGCAGGCCGGCAGGACCGTGTGGCCCCGCGAGGCGCTTCAGGCATGTCACATGAGCCCCCGAGCTATCTCAACGACTGCACCGCCCAACACGCAATGCCAATAAATACCCCGGCGGAACTCAACAAATTCGCACCGGCGGTAGGCTTATGTCTAACTTCATGCGTATACATCTCTTGCGATTGGCTTGCTATGGGTCGTAATCAGTGTATCGACGCTCTGAAACATCTGCTGTTGGCTCATGGAACTATATGGCCCGAGGGCCTCGACCGCCCCAACTGGAGCGGTGCGAATCATCGATGTTCCGTGCCGTGACGCCCTTTTTCCATTCGGTTCTCCCGGCCATACATAGGCCGGGCGACGCCACCGCCCGTGCCAAACCCAAAATGCGAAACGGGCCTGGCACTGAACATCGCTTGTCGGACGGCCTGCTTGTCAACGATCCGGGCCGCCGCTGTCCTAAAAAACACGCAGCGCAGCTCGACGCGCCCCACAAAGGGCGCCTTCGGCTACAGCTACACAATACATCGACTAAATCTTATTCTAACGTAAGTCGTGCCGTGCGGTCAAGCGGATTGAGTCCATTAACGCCATCGAATTGACAAACTTACCGCCCGTCCAACCGCCTTACCCACCCGCGCCTGGCGTCTGCCAAGGCCGGAAACTCTCGCCTGTACTGCCGCAGGGCCTCCACATCCAACTCCGCCGAGAGAATCGCCTCGCCGTCGCCGGCGATCGCTGCGGTCCGACCGCGGGGGTCGATAACAACGCTGCCCCCGGAATATCGCACGTTAGGGTCGCTGCCCACGCGGTTTACGCCCACAACCCAAGCCTGGTTCTCGATCGCCCGGGCCGTCAGCAGAGCCTGGAAGTGCTCGGTGCGATCCGCCGGCCAGTTGGCGATGACCGCCAGCACCTCCGCCCCGGCCAGCGAGGCCGAGCGGAAAACCTCCGGAAACCGCAAGTCGTAGCAGATGAAGGCCGAAAGCTTCGTCCCTGCAAGCTCGGCCACCACCGGCGCCTCGCCAGGCGCGAAGTGTTCGGATTCTCCGGCATACGAAAACGGGTGCATCTTGGCGTATCGCATGGCTTGCCTGCCGTCGGGGCCGATAAGCACCGCCTCGTTGAGGCCTCGCCCGTCGGCGGCGGTATTGACCACGCCCCCAAGCACGTGACAGCCGTACTGGCGGGCGAGTTCGGCGAGGAACCCCTCGGCCGGGGCGGGCTGGCCCTCGGCCGCGGCCCGGACGTCCATGTTGAAGCCAGTGGAGAACATTTCCGGCAGCACGATCAGCCCGCCGGCCTCGCAGGCGCCCGCCCCGGCCAGCAACGTGCGAACCTTGGCGAAGTTCGCCGGCTTGTCCTGCCAGGCAATGTCGAACTGAACGCACGTAACTCTCATGGCCACAATCTCCTGGGCCATCGGGCCCGGCCGGGCGCATTATACCGCCGCGGCCTGGGCGCAGCGCGGCCTCGGGAGAAAATAGTTTGGGACGCCCCGAATGGAGCCTTCTCGGCCCCCGGCCGGCTGATTACGGCCACCATTCGCCCGTTTTGGGGTCGAACTGCTCGGGCGACAGCAGGTGGACCGAGCCATCGACCAGCAGGGCGTTGCTCTTGCCGTAGTGCCGCGGTGCGGCGTAGGCCTCCCAGTTGGGAGAGTCGATGTTGACCTGGCTGCGCTCGTACTCGACGATGTATATCTGTCTCGGGTTGGGCCTTGAGTGGCCGACCTTCTCGTTGATGCCGTAGCTGGCCTGCCCGCCCGGGCGGGTCAGTATGCGAACCTCCTCGCCGGGGAAGGTCGAATGGTAGTGGTGAATGATGAAGCTGCGGCCGTCGGAACTGATCTCGACATCCTCGACGCCCTCGAACCCGCGGGCGCCCTGCCCGGTGGAGTAGACGGTGGCTGGGCTGCCCAGTATTGCGTCCGTCAAGTTCAGCGTGTTGGTGGCTACAACGTAGCCCAGGATCTCGTCAGTAAACGTGATAATCTGGCCGTTGGTTGTCGTGTTCTGGCTGCCGACCGGGTCGAAGTGCAGGAAGTAGCAGTCCACAACCGTTCCGGCTGGGATGACTGCCGGGGTCTTTCGATTGCCGGTGTACCGCCCGGGCTGGGAAATGTCCACATTCACCGACGTCGGCAGGTCGAAGCCCTCACGCTCCTGGAACATCCAGACGATCTTGTTGTCCTCGAGGGTGTTGAAAACGGACGACTCGGGCGCCGGTATGAGCTTGACCTCGCCCTTCAACTCGACCGACCCGCCGCCGCCGCGGTAAAAGCCCTTCGGACAGAGCAGGATCTCCTTGCTGCCGTAGGTCTTGGCGGCCGCGACCCAACTGGAGCCGGTCGGCAGCCGCCCGCCCGCGTTGGAACTGCTGATAGCCATCGCCTGGCCGATCTTCTCAAGGTTGTTCTGGCAAAGAGTTACGTATCCCCGCTCCCTGACGCCGCCCAGGAACGGCACGAGCATGGCCACAAGAAGGATGATGATGAATACAACCACCAGTATCTCGGCCAGTGTGAAGCCCCCGCCACGAGTGCGTCCCCTGAATCGTGACGCCAAGCCAAGCCTCCGCCCCTGACGCATTTCGGACAAAATTGGCATAGTCAGTCCACCACAGCCTGTCATAAAAAGAAGGGCACCCGAAGATTCACATGACACGGCTAAGAGTATTCTACCACTGGCGTCCCCGCCCGCAAGATAATTCCAGCACGTTCTCGCAGGTGACCGACCTTCCTTCCTGGCGGCCTGCGTTTTGCTCGGCCGATGCACGAGACAGAGGCTTCAGGCTTCAGACTTCAGGCTTCAGGCGCAGCAAAAACGG
>JAUWQU010000477.1 GCA_030610965.1 Phycisphaerae bacterium | reverse complement strand
GTCTGGTCCGAGGCAACCAAGAGTTGGCGACGCGTGGAGTTTCTGACGCTGCTGAGCATCGAGGCCGTGGTGGAAGAGGAGCGAATGGATCTGACCTGGCGGTGGAAAGGCATGGGCGAGCCGGAGAAGGTCTACACCGGCAAGAAGTACCCCATGCGGCGGGTCCACTGGAAGTTCAAGCTCATCGACGGCTCGGTGATTGAAGGTTCGACCAAGGGCCAACCCGTCTTCGCAGAGCTTGCGGGCAAGGTCTCCGGCCCGTTCATCCTGGGCGAGCGGATGAAAGGCAAGGACGGCCAGACTCTCGATGAGCTGATCTACGTCCGCAAGATCGTGGTCTCCCGCAAGATGATGGACCTGGTAATCGCCGACAAGGCAAGCGGCAGCCGTCCGTCGATAGGTGAGGTCATCCGACAATTCATTTGGGCAGGGATGCAGGGGATACAGGGGAAGAAGAAGAAACAGTTTGGGCAAAGATGGACGCAGATAAACACTGATAAGCCTTATCTTTATCTGTGTCTATCTGCGTTCGTGTCTGCTAAGGCTTATCCGCTTCTTCAATCCCCTGCATCCCGTGCATCCCTGCCAATAACCGGCTACTGGCTACTGACTACCGGCTACCACTTCGAACGGCATGGCGGGCAGGACGCCTACGAGGACGCGACGCTTGACCATTTTGGTGCTGCCCTTCGAGGCCGGGACGGAACGCACTACGTAGGCGTTGACAATCAGGTTGCCTCGCAGGCCGGACTTGACCTTGTCAGGGTCGCTCTTGAGGACTATCGCCGGGGCCTTGTTGACCAGGGAGACCTTCTGGATCGTGATGCCTTCCGGCGGGTCGTTGAGTTCGAGTTGGATCTGGGCGGCGGCGACCCTGCCCCTGGCGGGGAGGTTGAATCGTACCTGCGCCGTGCCGCCGACGGGGATCTTCACGGGGGTCTTGCTCGCCAGCGTCACCGGCGCCCTTGCGGCCCAGCCGCCGATCACGTTGACCTTCAGGTCCTTGGCGGCCACGAGGTGCCGGTATAAGAATGCCTGCATCATGTCCTCAGCCGGCACGGCCTGGTGGACGCCCGTTCGGCCGTCGATCGTCGCCTTGCCCTCCATCGCCAGATTGACCGGCTGCTTCAGGGCTACCCGCGGGGCCGTCAGCGTCAGGCGAACCTGGTCCTGCCCGGCGGGAATCCACGCGCCGCCTAGCTTGAAGATGCCGCGAGCGGGCTTCATCGCAAGCTTGATCTCGCCGTCGAACCCGTCCCTGCGAATGGCGCAGACGGTGATCGGCACGGATGCCCCGGCGCGCATGTTGATGCTCGCCGGCACGACCCGCAGCTCGAAGTCAGGCCGTGGCGGGCTTATGCGAAGGCGGTAGGCGTACTCCCGGCCGCCCTTCTTCTGGGTGTCGCCCAGGTGAACGTAATACGTTCCGTCGGCGGGAAGGCTGGCTCGTATGAACGAGTCGGCATGGTGCGTTTCCAGGCCCGCGCCCCTGTCCTCGTTGTCGTCGTTGTAGGCGAGTTGCTCACCGGCCGAGTCCGTAAGCTTGAGCACGGAATCCAGCGGCGAGTCGAGCCTGCGGGCGACGACCTCCGCGACGACCTCGCTGCCGGCCTTGCCCTGGAAGCTGAACACGTCGCGGTCGCCGGGCTTGTCGATTCGCCCGTTTACGATGATCGGCAGCTTGACCTTCTGCGCCGTCTGCGGCTTGTCGTTGCCGGCCCTGTCGAGGCATTCCGGCAGGTCGTCTACCGCGAACGGCACGCAGTTGGAAACGCGCGGACGGGTCCCCACCGAAACCGGGTAGACGCCGGGTGCGCGGTCCTTGTCGTCGGAGACGATGCTGGCGGCTGGGAGGTTCCAGCCGGTCAGTTCGATCGCGGTCCGGGCGCCCGCCTTGCCGCCCAGCGGGAAGATGCTCGTGACGAACGGCAACTGGCCCACGGAGACCCGATAGATGAAGTCCTCCCTCCCGCGATAGATGGAGTCGCGGATCTCGACGACGTACTCGTCGTCCTTTTCGATCTTGTAGTAGAGCACCGGGTCCGGGTGAAAGCGGTAGCGGTCGGCATAGGGCAGCTCGTTGCCCTTGGAGTCATACAGTGCAAGCGTGGCCTCGAACCATCCGGGGACGGCGTCGGCCAGGTAGGGAATCAGCTCGCGAGCCGCGGCCGAGACGACCAGCCGCTGGCCCTTTCGTGCCTTGAACTTGAAACGGTCGACGTCGCCGGGCATGATCTGCCCGTTGAGGACGGCGGGCAGCGTGATTTCCGTGTCCGAATCGGGCGCGGCCCTGGCAGCCCTGTATGAGGTCATCTGCCCCGTGCTGACCGGAGTGGCCTCGTTGAGTTCCGGGAGCTGGCCGATGTAGAAGACCATCGGGTTGGTGACTCCCAGTCTCGTCACCATCCGCAGCTCTCGCTTACCGGGCGGGGCGTCCGGGGCCACCTTGATTTCCACAAAGACGGTCTCGACAATCGCTGGGGCGATCCGCCTGTTGGGTGCGTTGCGGAGCTTGTGGCGGACCTCTACGAGCATCCCCTCATCGGAGTCCGACCAGGTGGGTTTGGCCGGCGGCTTGGCCTTGCTCCGCCCCCGGCCGGGCGGAGCGGTCGGCGAGATCGGAGGTTTGACAGCCTTGCCCGTTGCACGGGCCTTCGCAAGCGGGGCTGTCTTGGGCGACGCTGGGGCTTTGGTCGGCGGTGCGGCCTTGGCGGGCCTGAAGGGCCTGGCTTTCGTGCCGGCCTTGCCCGGCCGGGCAGGCACGCCCGGGCGCGTGACGGCAAGTTTCCTGGCCGTCAGCTCCTTGAACTTGTCCCGCAGCAGTTGGAACTGGGTGCCCGTCATCGGCTTGTTGTGCTCGATGACCATGGCCTCGACGCCGTCACCGGAGACAATCACCTTGGACGCGCCGTCGAGAAACCGCCCGCCGATGGTGAGCTTGAACGTGGCGCCCTGCTTTCCCCCGGCAGGGACGACGTAGCCGATGCGCGGAGCCCTCTGCTGGCCCAGGGCGGGCAGGGCAAGCGACAAAACCGCCGCGGCAGTCACGATCGCGCAGAGTCTCATTGAGTTCATGGGACGCTCCAGCGGTTACATTATTTCCTTGAGCTTGCCGCCCATCTTCACGCCGTCGGCCTCGCCGGGCACGGCGCTGAACTTCAGGCCCTGGGGATGCGGAAGTTCCGCGCTGGGGTCGATGCCCAGCAAGTCGTACATGCTGCCGATCAGGTCGGCCGGATAGACCGGGCGGTCCTTGACATCCTCGCCCTTTGCGTCCGACGAGCCTATGACCTGGCCGCCCTTGAACCCGCCGCCCGCCACAAGGGTCGAGAATACCTGGCCCCAATGCCCGCGCCCGCCGGCCCACGGCGGCTGCCAGTCCACCTTCGGCCTCCGCCCGAACTCGCCGCCACACCATATGATCGTGCTGTCAAGCAGCCCGCGGTCCGTAAGGTCCTGCAGAAGCATGGCCAGCCCCTGGTCCAACTCCGGCAGCTTGCGGCGCATGGCCTGGAAATGCTGCTTGTGAGTGTCCCAGCCCTTGGAATTGATGGTGACGTAGGGCACGCCTTTCTCAACGAGTCGCCGGGCCATCAGGCAGGATTGCCCCAAGGTGTTTCGGCCGTAGGCTTCGCGAAGTTCGTCGGTCTCCTGCGAGAGGGCGAACACCTTGCCCGCGTCGCCCATGATAAGGTCGTATGCCTTGTTCTCGCACTTCCTCGAAGCCGCCAGTTGGGGATCTCCCTTCATAGCGCTACCGAACGTGTCGAGCTTGCCGAGCAACTCGCGGCGGTCCTTCTGCCGTTGGTCGGAAATGCCCTGCGCGACGACGCCCTCGACAATGAACCGCTCCTTGCCCGGGTCCCCGCCGGTCGCGAACGGCTTGCACTTGGACGGCAGGAAGCCCGATTCCGAGAATCGCCCCTGCAGGCCCGTCATGACGATGTACGGCGGGATCAGCCCGGTGTAGCCGGCGTCGTAGCCCTTGAACAGCGAGACCACCGCCCCGACGGCAGGGAAAACCTGCCCGCTGCCGGGCATCCGCCCGGTCTGCACCAGATACGACGCCGTCTCGTGGGCGTTCACACCGTGGGTCATGCTGCGAATAATCGAGTACTTGTCGGCCTGCTTGGCAAGCTCCGGCAGCATCTGGCATATTCGTATGCCCTTGACGTTGGTCTCGATGGGCTTGTTCAACGGGCCGCAGTAGTCGTAGCCGCCCTCGGGCTTGGGGTCGAACGTGTCAGTGTGCGGCGGGCCGCCCCACA
>JAUWQU010000712.1 GCA_030610965.1 Phycisphaerae bacterium | reverse complement strand
CTCCCTCAGAAGTCGCCAACAAGCCGTTTTTATGCAGATTCTGCCATGTAAGTCCTTTGTTTACGTTGAAAAACCGTCGTAATCTACGGTTTCGTGTGCTTCTGAGGGAGGCGTCAAACGACTAAAAAACGGTCGGGAACGGGTTTGCGAGGTCGCGGCCGCAAATTCGGGCTTCCGGACGAATCCCCTGCCGCGACACCGTATGAATGGCCGGCGAAGTCCAGAACGCCCTTGCCGGCCGAGCGTAACATCAGCCTTACCCGGTGGTGTAATTGGCAACACAGAAGTTTTTGGTACTTCCATTCCAGGTTCGAGCCCTGGCCGGGTAGCGTAACCAACTAGCGGTCGCCTGGCCGAACGGCACGAGAGAGAAGATTTGAGATTTGGGATTTCAGATTTCAGATTTGGGATTTGGGATTTGAGATTTGGGATTTGAGATTTGAGATTTGAGATTTGAGATTTCAGATTTGAGATTTCAGATTTGAGATTTGGGATTTGAGATTTGGGATTTGAGCATTTGGCGTAAGGCATAGCATTAGCATTAGTTGCGGCGATAACTTGATGACTACTACGGCGATAATTTTGGCGGCTGGCAAGGGCACTCGGATGGAGTCCGACCTGCCCAAGGTCCTGCATCCGGTATGCGAGATGCCGATGCTGGCCTACGTGCTGGCCACGGCCCGCCAGGCCGGCTGCGACAGGCTGGTGGTGGTCATAGGCCACATGGCCGAGCTGGTCCAAGAGACGTTCGCCGACGATGCACGGGATATTTCCTGGGTAATCCAGAGCCCGCAACTCGGCACGGGTCATGCGGTTATGGTCTGCAAGGAACAGTTGGCGGGCCTCGAAGGCCCGGTGCTGGTCCTGGCCGGCGACGGGCCTCTGATCCGGCCGGAAACGCTGCGGGAACTTCTCGAAACCCACCAGGCGGCAGGGGCTGCCTGCACGCTGGCCACCTGCATCCTGCCCGAGCCGGGCGGGTACGGGCGGATCCTGCGGGATGCGGCCGGGGAGCTCGTGGGCATCGTCGAGGCACTCGACGCCACCGACGCCCAGAAGGCCGTAAAAGAAGTCAACGTCTCGATTTACTGCTTCGACGCGGCGGCCCTTCGGGATGTCTCTGCCCGGCTGACCAACGACAATGCCAAGGGCGAAAACTACCTGACGGACGCACTTGGGCTTCTCGCGGCGGACGGTCGAAAGCTCGCGGCCGTCGCGGCCGTGCCGCCGGCGGACGTGCTGAGCATAAACACGCTTGATGAGTTGCAGAAGGTATCGGACATCATGGCAGCCCGCACGGCGGCGGAGGGTGTACGATGACGTCGAACATGAAGATATTCAGCGGGCGGTCGAACCCGAAGCTGGCCCAGGCCATAAGTGACTACCTTGGCAGCAGTTTGGGCAAGGTGACGATCACGCCGTTCCCGGACGGCGAGTTGCTCGTCAAGCTGGACGAGGACGTTCGCGGTCGGGACGTTTTCATAATCCAGCCGACGTCCGCGCCGGTGAACGAGTCGCTGATGGAGCTGCTGATCTTCATCGACTGCGCCCGCCGCGCCTCAGCCGAACGTATCACCGCTGTGATACCGTACTTCGGTTACGCCCGGCAGGACCGCAAGGACGAGGGCCGCGTGCCGATCACGGCGAAGCTGGCGGCGAATCTGATCGCCACGGCCGGCGCGGATCGGGTGCTGACGATCGACCTTCACGCGGCTCAGATTCAGGGCTTTTTCGACATTCCGGTAGACAACCTGTACGCCGAGCCGGTGCTGAGCCGCTACTATGCCCAGCAGCACTTCGATAACCTCGTGCTGGTTAGCCCGGACGTGGGAAACGTAAAGCGTGCCAGGGTTTACGCCCAGCGTCTCGGCGGGGATCTGGCGATCATCGACAAGCGCCGCACGGGCGGCGCCCACGTCGAGGTCGGGCGGATCATCGGCGACGTAAAGGATTGCACGGTCCTGATGATGGACGACATGATCTCGACGGCCGGGACCGTCTGCATGGCGGCCCAGCTTTGCATAGATAAGGGCGCCAAGTGCGTTTACGTTGGCGCAACTCACGCCGTGTTCGCGGGTCCGGCGGCCGAGAGGCTGCGAGAGGCGCCCATCGAGCAGGTGTTGGTGACGGACACTATTGAGGTTGACGAGGCAAAGGCCTCGTCGATCGGCAATCTGGTAGTTCTTGGCATGGCTGAGCTTATCGGCGAGGCCATCCACCGCATTCACAACGACGAATCCGTAAGCAGCCTTTTCTTGAAGGACGTCGGCCATTAGCCCAGCGGGCGGGCCGAGGAGAACACGAACGATGGCACAGATGAAAGCGACTATCCGCAAGGAAACCGGATCCCGACAGGTCAAGAAGCTCCGCGCGAAGGGGCTGACTCCGGCGATCATTTACGGTCGCGGCGATAAGCCGATCCAGGTGACTATCAGCGAGCACGACCTGGAGTTGGCCCTTCAGCACGGCGAGCGCCTGCTCGAGGTGGACGTTGACGGCGAGGTCGAGAACGCCCTCGTAAAGGCCGTTCAGTACGACACTTTCGGCCACTTCGTCCAGCACGTGGACCTTCTGCGCGTCTCGCTGACCGACCGCGTCGAGGTCGAGGTGCGGGTTATCCTGCGCGGCACGCCCAAGGGCGTGGCGCTTGGCGGGGTGCTCAACCAGATCGTAAGCGACATCAAGGTCGAATGCCCCGTCGCGGCCATTCCCGAGGAAATCCGCCTGATGGTTGTCGACCTGGGCCTCGACGAGAGCCTTCACCTGCGAGACATAAAGCTGCCCGAGGGCGTCGTCCTGCTGGATGAGCCCGACGCGGTGCTCTGCCAGTGCGCCGAGGTGGCCGAGGAAGTTGAGCCCGAAGAGGGCGAGGGCGAGGGCGAGGCCGAGCCCGAAATCATCGGCGCAAAGAAGGAAGACCAAGAGGAGGCCGCGGAGTAG
>JAUWQU010000695.1 GCA_030610965.1 Phycisphaerae bacterium | reverse complement strand
CAACCAGTGGGATGAGTACCGCCTGACGCTTTTCCGCAAGATGTACGGCCTGGCCAAGCCGGCTGGGCGAAAATCGATGGGCGAGGGCCTGGTAGTGCAGTTGATTGCCGTGGGCAACACCCGGGCCGAGGCCGGCCGGTGGGCCGAGGCGGTGGAGCTATACCGCCAGGCCGTAAAGATGGCTGGGCTGCTGAAGTCTTCCCAGAAGGATCGGGCAGCGGAGAAGCTCGCCCACGCCACCCACGTGAAGGATGCAGGCGAGCTTTGCCGCAAGCTGGCGCAGGACCCGGACAACGCCAAGCTGCGAATGTCGGCGATCGACGCGTATCTGGGCCTTTTGGACAGCCCGGCCGGGGCCCGGGCGCTGCTGAATCCCTCGGTCGGCCAGGTCTACTGCACTTACGTTCCCCTGGCGGCCAAGGGCACCAAGGAACTGGCCTCGGCGGTGCTGATGGAACTGGGCAACTGGTATGTGACGATGGCGCGCAAGGCTCCGCTGACAACCAGGCCCACGCTGGCCCGGCGAGCGGCGAGCTACTACCGGGCTTATCTGCGCAAACTCTCCCAGCAAGGCTCGACAGTGGCGGCCGTGCAGGAGGCCCGGGCCAAGATCAACGCCGCACTCAAGCGAGCCGGCATGGATAGTCTTCCTGACGAGGTGCTCTTTCGCGACCCGGTCGTCCAGAAGGCCTTCGACAGGGCGGTGGACTGGCTCTGGAGCCGCCAGGCGGCAGACGGGGCGTGGGTGACCCACACCGAAGGTGACTCCCATGATTACGGCAACTACAACACGCGCCCGACGGCCACGGTCCTTGCGGCCCTGCTGGCCGGCGGGGCGTCGATCACAGACGAACGCGTCGTCAAGGCCGTTAAGTGGCTCGAGCCGACCGTCACCAATCTCACCGAGGGCGTGGCCTTTCGGTGCCTGGTGTGGATGGAAGTGCAGAAGCGAAAGCCAGGCGCCGCCCGAAGGATGCTGAGCAACGACGTGACCACGATGGTCCGCGCGACGCGAAACGGCAGCTATGGCGAGACGGTGACAAGCTGGAACTACGCCAGGGCCCAGGAGAGTTGGCCCGGGCCGGTGGGCGTCGACGCCGGTGAGCGGGCGGGCCTCAAGGCGCCCCGCTCGTACTGGCAGATGGTGGCCGGGTACTGGGCAGGCAGGCAGAAGACAGACGGCGAGATCGCCCCATCCAGCAAGGGCGGGGACAAGAGGGAACCCAATACGCGGTTGACGGTCAACGGCGCCGGCTGCCTGGCGCTGGCCCTTAATCGCCTCTACGGACCCGACGCCGTGAAGAACCTCTCCGGAGCCGATGTCGAGCCGCTTGCCCGCGTGCTGGCCTGGATGGACAAGAACTTCGCCAGCCTGGCCGCCCTGCGCCCGGAAGACACACTGGACCACGCGCCGGCCGGCGAGGCCTCGGCCCCGGAACATCCCATCTTCAGCGAAGCTTTCTACATGCTCTCGAACATCGGCCTGGTTACGGGGCGCGAGAAGCTCGGCCAGGTCAAATGGTGGGCCGACGGCAGCAGATATCTCGCCGGCCTGCAGAAGACCGACGGCTCGTGGGGGGGCATTATCGACACGGCCCGCGTGGTGCTGTTCCTGACCAACGGTTACAGGTACGAGCAAGCCAACCAGCCCGACCTGCCTGCCCTGTTGACCGGCGCCGCCGCGTCGGCCCCGGCGACCACAAGGCCCGCCGCGCCAGAGCCCATCAGCGACGACGAAGTCAGACGCCTCCTGCGCTCGCGGGAATCGAGGCTGAAGTCCCGCCTCCGCGCCCACCCGGAAAACCAGGCCGTCGCCCGGCAGCTCGTCCGCCTGTACGTCGTCGAACTGAAAGAGCCCCAGAAGGCCCTCGCCTACGCCGACCGCACGGGCAACTACTGGATCAGCCGATACATCGGCCTGCTGGGTGTGGACACCGACACGCTCGGCCAGGACGACGCCCTCGGCCTGGCCGACTGGCACCTTCAAATGGCCGACGGCGCCACCGACGACGGCCGAACGCTCGCGACAACCCGCGCCATCGGCTACTACCGAACCTACCTCGCGAGCAACCCAAGCGTCGCCCGCGATGTGGAAAAGGCAAAAGCCTCCCTGGAAAAAGCCACCGACGCCCTCGCGGCCATGTCCGGGCCGTGACGGGGTCGGGCAGGGGAAAGCGGACAACTTCAGTAAGGAACTTTGAGAACCTGCCGGACGGCAGGTCCGCCCGCGGGGCCTTACTTGCTCCCGGGGCCGGCATGCTTGGCGGGTTTTCGTTTCCTGGCCGAGACCCGAGATTGCCGCGTCTGCCTGCGTGCAGCCCTGCTCTCGCGAGGCCCCATGGAAACGTGGCTTGCCAGGCACTGCTCTACGACGGTGTTGAGGCTCTTCTGCTCCGCACTGGCTTGCATGCTGAGTCTGCGGTGAAGCTCCGGGCTCACGCGGACCACGAACTTGCCGGAACAAGGTTTGTCCGGGTCCTCGCCGTGTTGGCGGCAGAAATCGAGGTAATCGTCCACCGAGTCGCGGAAAGCCTGCTCGATGTCGGCAACCGATTCGCCCTCGAAAGTCACGACGTCACGAATACCCATCACCTCGCCGCAGAGTACCTTCGCCTCGTCGTCAAACTCGACCTTTCCGACATATCCCTTATATTCCATCATCAATTAGTATCACTATGTAGTACTACCGCCAAGAACGTTCGGCCTCACCCGCCGCCTTTTCTTCCCCAGAGCTGCCCCCAGTCGCGTCGAGAATGCCGAGCATTATCCGGGCCATGCGGCGCTGGCCGGACTGGGACAAGTGCAGGCCGTCCACTGTGGCGTCAGATGCACCGATTACCTCGGTGGTAACACTTCACCCGTTTGCAACATATCCGCCGAAAAGAATGTGAATAAATCCGATAATTCCGACTTGCGCGAGCCCCTTGCGCGTGGTATGCGCATGGTATGGACGCAAGAATCAGCACAGATAAACGGGTCGCAACGCTCATAACGGCGGCTCTCGACGGCGACCTCACGGATGGGCAGGCCAAGCAGT
>JAUWQU010000179.1 GCA_030610965.1 Phycisphaerae bacterium | reverse complement strand
GATCCGCCAGGAAGAAATGTCGCTCACAATGCCCATTGCCGGCGCCGCCGGCGCCTACAGCGCCCTTCGCAGCAGTTCGAAGTTGCAGATGCGGACGGCTGGCAGTCCGGTGGCGGGGTCGCCAGCGAGCCGGCCCTGTTTGTCAATCGAGAGGATCAGGTGATTGCCCCGAAGGTTGAGGTCCTCTATGCCGACCGCGGTAAGGCGCTGGCGGGCCGACTGCATAAGGCGCAGGTAAACGTCCTGGGCCATCAGCCCGTCGCGGTATGCGCTCAAGGCGTTTACGCCGGTGTAGTATTCCTCGTCCTTCTCGGCCAGCAACTCGTCGGGGCCGTTCCAGTAGCCCCATATAATGATGTAGTCGTGGTCCGGCTGAAGGGCGCGGCGCCCGTCGGGCATTACGACGTGGGCGTGGTTCTCGAACCGCCTTTCGTCGGAAAGCCCGGCCGGGAGCTTGGCGGCCTCGCCGGTCATGTAAATGGCTCGCGGGTAGATCGTCTCGATGCCGCGGGCGGTCAGATCCATCGCAAGGGCGACCTCCTCGAACGGGCTGTTGTAGCCGTACTCGAGGATGCGCTGCTCGTCGTCCTTGAAAGGATCCATGTCCGGCTGCTCGCCGATCCGCGAGACCCGCCAGACCAGATGGACGTTGTCCTTGGTGACGGTGTCGTAAACCTGGCTCATCAATGACAGCCTCGTGCGCTGCGTCCGCCGCCATTTTTCGGGCAGGAAGTAGTCGAACAGCTCGGGGTCCTTGCCGACTACCCAAAGCGCCCCGGCCGTGCTCTCGATGTGCCCGTAGACGTAATCGACGCCGAATATCCGCACGGGCGACAGGTGCGGGGGGAACTCCTCGCGGGCCTCGAAGCGCCGCACCTGGCGAGTGAGGTACGCCTTGCGCTTAAGGGCGCGGACCTCCTGCTCGCGATGGCTCGTGCGCTCGAGCAGCTCGAAGTCCACCGAGGCGTATAGAACCTTCCCGTCGCGCCCGCGCGCAAGTGAGCCGTCGCCGCCCGGCCGGACTATCACGTGCTGGGGCTTGCTGTCGCGGACGACGAAGCCCTTGGCTTGCATGTCTTGGCGGGTGCGGCCCACCAGGCCGGCCAGGGCGTCGGCATCCAGCGTGCCGCGGCGAAAGGCCTCGGTAGCGTCGATGCCCTTTATCCATTCGTAGATGACGGCGTACATGCGGCGCGGGTCGAGGTCGAAGCCCTTGTGGGAGTCCTGCTTGGCGGTCATGCGGTGCTCGCGCCGGCCGAGGCGGTCGAGGTCCGCACGATGGGCGGGCACGTAGATGGCCAGCGGCTTGTGAGTGTAGAGCGCGCCGGGCGACTCGAAACGCGTCTGGCGCATCTCGATGGTAAGGGCGAACTCCTCGAAGGGGCTGTTGAACTCGGCGCTGGTCAGGTCGCCCGCCTGTGTCGAGCCGGGAATATCCTGGCCCATCCGGTTCCACTTGAGCACGATGTCCAGCCCGCGCCGCCCGGCCACCGGCCTGGTCGATATCCGATACAGCGTGCTCGTGCCGCTGAGCCGCTCGTGATGGGCCTGGAACCACTCCTTGTCCGTCCAGTAGTTCTCGGGCATGAGTTGCTCGGCCAGAGGCAGGCCGAACTCGGTGAGGTAAAGGTCGTCCCCGCCCGGAAGCCGGACGTGCGCGTACTCCACGTCCAGCACCCGCACACGCGGGAAGCGGTCGCCCGCGCCCGGAAGCCGCGTGGCGGCCCGCGGCTCGCCGGCCGATTGCGGACCTGCCTTCGCTGAAGTTGCGCCAGGCAGGTTGTCGGCTGCCGGGATTCTCTGCGCCATTGTCAGGATTCTGCACGCTAGTAGTACAAGACACGCGGCCGGCACGCACCGGACCCAGAAACCCATCATACCGCCCTCCGGCGGCAGATGGCAGGAGGAATCACGCAAGCCCGCGCCGGAGCCGCCGTACCAGCCGCCAAACAAACGCGGCAAAAGGGGTCAGCCGCAGGGGTCAGGAACCTTTTCAGGTGATCTCCAGCGCCGGCCGCGCGGGCGGATGGGCGTTTGCAGGCCGAGTCGGGCGGCCGCGCGAGTCACCTGGGCGGAGGAAACAGTTCCTGACCCGTCCTCTCGGACAGATCCAGCCGCTTGGCTACTTCCGCAGCCTCGGCCGGCCTATCCGGCGCGTCGAACACCCCGAGTCGACACGCCGCCAACAGCACCGCGGACTGCCGGAAGGCGGTCGCCGCATTTTAGATGCGCGCCAGATCACGCCCTTTATCCACGACATTCACTCCCCGCAGATTGGGCATGCTCATCTGAGATATGCACGTTCGTTATTTGCCCTCCACATCCTCCTTCTTCAGGCCTTCGATGGAGACATCCATTTGCCCGATGGGATGATACTCGCCGGTCTCCTTGTCCTTCTCGTACCCGGCCATGCCGTAGACGGCCAGCGTATTGACGCCCTTCTTCAGGTGCTTGCTTATCACATCCGTAAGCACGATCTTCACATACTGCGGGTAATGGGCGGTCCATGGATAGGACTTGATCACATTCCCATTCAGATAGATCGTATATCCTCTAGCGTACAATACCCTGAGGCGATAATAGTCATAGTCAAGGTCGGTCACGTTAATGGTCGTGCGCATCAGGAGAAACTCGCCGTCACCCCAGTCGGAATTGTTCTCAAAGAAGTAGTCAGGGGTAGCCGTCCACATTCTACCATGCCCGTGCGCCTTGAACTTACCCACACCGATCGGGGCGGTTCCGCTCTTCCATTTGCTGTCATCGAACTGGGGGCTATACCACTTGCCCATGCCTTTTGGCGGCGTAGCGGTGCGAAAGCGTTCAAAGAGGCGAGGATGCAGCTTGTCCTTTTCCGTCAACGGATCGAACGCGTAATATCGCCAGATGCGTTCGGTTGGTTTGGGCGCACCGACGGCCTGCCAGCCGGCGATCGGCTTCTTCAGCTTGGTCAAGTCGATAATCATATCGATCAACGTGCTCTCGGCCTTCGCGTCGACCGTGGCGAGACGTTGAACCAATTCCGGACGGAAGCTGTCGAAGAGGATGTCGGCCAACTGCTTCTTCTGCTGCGGGGCCGATGTCTGGAGGGCCGGATACAATCCGACATATCGGTCCTGCACATGTCCGTCCGCGGCTTTCAGGATGCTGAGAATGTTGGTGGTGTCCGATGTCGCGAGTCGGCCTCCATTGACGATCGCCTGGGCAAGCTCCGCGGCGGCCTCAGGCGCGAATTTGCTGCATGCCAGAGCTGCCTGAACGACGTTGTAAGCCCCCTCTTGAGAACGTCGGTTCTTTCCCACATCCGGAAGAATCGTGCTCTCCAGGACACCACGCACAAGGCCGGCAATGATCAATTTGCCCGCCGGGCTGTCGTTGCCCTTCTGCTGCAACGCATCCGTGAGCGTCTTCCTCATGTTCATGTTCGGATTGGCGTAATACTCCCTCACATACACGTCAATGAGCGTCGGAAGGTATTTGAGGAACAGATCATCGTCCTTCTGCAGGCCCATCAACGCCATGAACGCCGATTCGCGCAGCCACCAGTCCTCATGCGTCGTCCAGGGCAGGATCCTGGGTATGTTCCGCTCGATCGTATCGACCGGGGCATTGTAGAGGGCGGACAGGGCCGCATCCGTCACAAACCACGCCTCGTTGGGATTCGCGAGTATGTCCGCAATCGCGCTGATCATGGCGGGCGTATACTCTTTGGCCTTGAGCGCGTTGCGCCCCCATACGAGCGAGCCGCACCACGGCTTGCTGTCGATAATCGCATCCAATCCGGCCCGGCGCAGACGCGGGTCCGGATCGCGCAGGAGCTTTTCCAATTCGCCGAACTGCTTTCTCAGACGCAGGGCTTTGGCTGCGCCCACACGAATTGCATAGCGTGCATGGCGCACATCCTTGAGCATGGTGTTGAGCGGAAGCTTTGAAACGTCCTTTGGTGTAAGCCAGACAGGCAATTGCTGATACGGAATGTAGATCTCTTCCGCTTCGCCGTACTTGTGGAAATCCGGGTTGGGCTTGGACGACAGAAAGGCCCGATCCGCCTTCGTGCCCCACAGATGCTCGGGCAGTGTGAACTCCTTGGCGTACTTTGAGCGCGGAGCACCGGTGATGCGCAGCGTCTTTAGTGGCGCAGTATAGGCCAAAGCCAGCGAGATGCCCGCATCCGCGGGATCCAGGGAAGGGTGGCCCGGTTGAAACCACAAGGCCCCGGAGGCCTGCCGATGCAGATCATAACACCAGCGAAAGCGGTGCTGCGTCGTATAATACATATCCGGATCGTATTCGAGCATGAATGGCCCGGCCAGGCTGTGCCAGATGACCTCCCAGTTGTAGTTCCTGGCCGGCCAACTGGTGAGGGCGGACATGGACAGGTATTCTTTGGCTTCCTTGTAGATGGAGACATCGCCCTGTGCGCCGCAGGCGATCTGCATGGCCGCCGCGGTCGCGCCGTCTCTGCCGGCGGATCGAATCGCAAACCAGGGGCGAGTATCCGAAACAGGGATCGCGCCATGGCCTGCAAAGGCGTACCAGTACTTCAAGGCGCCCAGCAGCGCCTTGTCATCCACCTTGACGCCGCACATTCTGCCCATCAGCAGCGTGACCAGCATCTGGTTGCCGGCGGCATTCATCAGACCGCCCGCGCCCTCATATCCAGGATTGATGCCCTGCCCCCAATGCGTCCAGCCCTTGCCCCAGTACTGGCGGTCTCGGGCGTCATCACAATAGTACTGCAATAGCGGCAGTACAGACTTGTCACCGGTGCGGAGGTAATACTCGCCGCACGCGATGCCGTTATAGCCATTGTCCCAGGTCTGCTGGCCTACCCCTGCAAAATCACCAGCATCCACCACGTCAGTGGGGTTCCATCCACGTGGGTTCTTCAAGAACTGCGCGAAATACTCTTTTACCCGCGGCAAGTGCGCATCATCCCCGGTGGAAAGCAGGAACAGACACGCCAGGGCATTGAAGAAACTGTGTCTCTTCAATCTGTCCTTGCCAGAGTAGAACGCTGCCGCCTGCTTGATGATCTTCTCGGACTTTGCACACTTCAGCGGGAAGGTCTTGCTGTAAGCGCCCAGCACCGGAATCTTGATGGCGACCTTCTTGACCTGGCCGTCCTTGCCAGGCTTGACTTCAAAGGCCAGCACGCCATCGGTGGCCTCGGCCTTCGTCAGCGCCTGGCCCAGAGCGACCAGCGGATTCTTGCCCTTAAGCAACACGCCGTTGACGCCCACGATGATGTCGCCTTTGTCGAACTTGCCATCGGCCGGGGTGTTCGGCTGGGCCTTTTCCACGGTAACCGTGACGCCCGGGTAGATCCGCGCCTCGATGCCGGTCACGCCGATCGGACCCAGTTCATACTCTCCGACGGGATTGGGACGCATGCCATAGATCTGCGGCTCCGTATAATACTCAGATGGATTCTGGGCGGCTGCCGCTATTGGGACAAGCGCCATGATTTGCAGCAAGAGCACCAACATCCACAAACTGACTCTCCCGCCTTTGCCGTCTTTGTTCCGAGTAGACATATCCTGGTCCTTTCCTGGAATCGATTTCTGTTCACATTCTTGCGACGCCGTTTACTTCTTCCCCATCTCCAGCGTGGCCTCAGCTAAGGCCTTGCCGATCAGCGCCATGGTCTTGGCGCAGCCGAGGTAGTGGTAACCGGCGTTGGAGGCGCCGCGTTTCCACAACGCTTCATCCTCAGGGGTGATCAGCTTGGCTCGATACTCCTTGAGATACGCCTGTTGCTGCTCCTTGGTCATCTTGCCGTCTTTGTTGGCATGGTCCTTGTGTTCTGTCCGCAGGAAGTAGCCCATTTGCCTGACCTTGCCGTGCTTCTGTTCGATGGCCCCCAGAGCCGTGTCCCAGTATGGGGCCGTCTCTACTGCGGCGACATTACCTTTGAACTCGGGCATCTCTGCCGGTGCGGCCATGGCAGGCCGAATAAGAGCCAACCCGCCAGTTGCCTTATCGCCGCCCACGCCCATGACGCCGATGACAAATGGCGTGCCGGGATATCCGGGGACATCATACTATTTTTCCTTCTTCGCCGTCTTCTTCGGTCGGCCGGGCTTGCCGGGGAGCAGAGGGCGGCCTAGCATGGCCTCCAGCTTCTTGACGAAACGCTTGTCACCAAGCGGTCGGCCTGTGTTCTCGTGCAGATGCATCATCGCAGCGAAGTCCTTTTCGTCCGCCTTACGCAGGTGCTGAGCCCACGTGCAGACCCATCCGGCGATCCGCTCGCTCAGCCAGTCGGCCTCGGCGATGCCGTCGGACCTGCCAGAGACGTGGCAGGCCGCGCTCGACCACGGCCAGGCCGACGCGCTTGTGACCAGCCTTGCCTTGACGGGGGTCCGCGCGACGTACCGCACCGCGGCCAGCAGGTGGGCGGAACCCATCGGAAACGACGCGAACCGCCCCTGCCAAAGATGGCCGCGCCAGCCCTCGCGGGAATTCACCCGACGGGTGTAGCGGCGGTGGGCCTCCCCGATGGCCCGGCACAGGGCGTCGGGCGTCGGGGGGACGACGATCAGGTGGACGTGGTTGGGCATGAGGCAGTAGGCCCAGATGCGGACCTCGTGCTTGCCGCACCACTCGACGAGCAGGTCGAGGTACGCGCGGTAGTCATCCTTGCGGAAGAAGGTCTTCTGCCGCCGGTTGCCCCGCTGCGTGATGTGGTGCGGACAGTTCGCTGCGACAACTCGCGCAAGCCTTGCCATGCCCTAATCCTACCACCTCCCCGCCGCCTGGCAAGGGAAATATATATGATGTCCCCGGATTCAAGAGGTTTCTCGAGTCAGATTACGCAACGCGTACCTGCCCGCCACTCCTTATTTTATATTTTAAGGGCTGACCCCCAACTCCCCTTCACGCATCTGCAACATATACGCCTGGGAAAAGTCTTGCCGAAAATAGAAATTCCGAGAAGTCCGACTTGCGCGGTATGCGCATGGTATGGACACGAGAAGCAGCACGAATGATCGGGTCGCAACGCTCATAACGGCGGCTCTCGAAGGCACGCTCACCGATGAGCATGAAAAATAGGGACGCAAACCTTTTTTCGATGTCTGCATAACTATGCAGAGAGTATGACAGTTCCCGAAAATGGGTTTGCGTCCCCATTTAATTCTTATTTTCGCCAGAAAATCAGGTCGCTCACGTGGACGACCGCTGGTTTGGATGGGTGTTTACGTTGGACAGAAACCCAACTACCCTGGCCAAGTGGTTCTGTCAGCGGGATGTTGTTGCATCGCCTCTTGTCGCTACGCGGCCCTGACAC
>JAUWQU010000684.1 GCA_030610965.1 Phycisphaerae bacterium | reverse complement strand
CGGCCAGGCGGGCGAGTCCGGCCTGCGTCAATCCCGCCTGCCGACGCGCCTTGATTATCTTCCGCGCTAGAGATGCGCGGGCGTATTCCACGGCAGGAAAGTTCCCTTGGGAATCGGGCTTGGGCATTTCCGGCCAGTCGCCCTTTTCGCCAGCCCGCGCAGCCAGACGCTTGTAGTCCTTCTCCGGCATGATCGCCCACCGCTTGCCGCCCAATTCCAGAATTTTAACGGTCATTGTCATTCCTACTGGTAGAACCTGTCACGATGTCCGATCTTCTCCACGATAATCGTCTGTTTTTCCACGCGGAATTGCAGCCGATAATCGCCCGTACGCAGCCGGTATCGACCAGCCAGGGAGCCCGTCAGTGGCTTTGCCCGCTGACGGACGGCCATTTGGCCAAACGCTCCAGCAGTGACAACACACGAGCATGAATCACCAGAGGAAGATCGTCCAATTCCTCGGCGGCAGCTTGCGTCAATGTCACCTTTGCCATGTTATGGACCATATCAGATATTGACCTGAAAGTCAATATAATTGATATTTGGTATTCGAGGCGTAATGCTGTCGGGAATCCGCACACTCGCCCTCAACTCACCACGTTAACCGGCTTGCCGTTTATGAACGCGGCGAGGTTGGCGGCGGTTACCGCAAGGAGTCGCCGGCGGGCGGCTTTCTTGCAGAAGATGCTGAGGCGGCCTGTCCATAAAGCCAAGAATTCGCTTGGTGTTTGGTGTTTGTTCGGTATAATGTCTTGGTATGGACCCCTATCAAGAACTTATGCCCGTTGCCGCAACTGGCCGATAGAATCTCTCGGCGCGGGAATTGGTGGGTTCTAATCCGATCAGTCGGTGCGAAGGCGACGAAAGTGGCGCAACTGGGATTCTCCTTTGGTGGCGGATGGACCGAGCGGAAGCTTGGTATGCTCGAAGAGTATCTTAAGGCTTGGGTGAAGGTCATGAAGAACCAGCCCTTCGAACGAGCCTACATCGATGCCTTCGCCGGCACGGGTTATCGAGAAGTTATCCCGGCGCTCCCAGACACCGGATTCTTCGCCCCCGAGTTGGCCGAGAACGAACCCCAGGAATTCTTCGACGGCTCCGCTAGAAAGGCCCTTCGCATAGAGCCGCCTTTCCACCGCTACGTCTTCATTGAGAAGACCGCGTAACGGTACGAGGAATTGCTGAAGCTCAAGCACGAGTTTCCCGCCTTGGCCGAGCGCATGATCTTCAGCAAGGAAGACAGTAATCCGGTGCTGAAGGACATCTGTCGGAACTGGAACAGCAAGACGATGAGAGGGGTGCTCTTTCTGGATCCATTTGGCATGCAGGTGGATTGGACAACGCTGGAGGCGGTGGCCGCCACCAAAGCAATTGACGTCTGGATCTTGTTTCCGGTGGGCATTGGCGTCAACCGGTTGTTGACGCGGGACGGGGAGATTCCCCCTAGTTGGCGAGCCCGGCTTGACCGCGTCTTCGGCACCAACGAGTGGTACGACCGGTTCTACAGACACAGCAACGTTCACGGATTCTTCGATGTTAGCACGCAAATCGTCAAGGTCGGGTCGTACAACGCGATTGCGGACTACTACCAGGAGCGGTTACGGACGATCTTCCCCGCGGTCGCCGACAACCCCAGAGTGCTGACCAATTCTGGCGGGACGCCATTGTTCCTGCTATGCTTCGCTGTAGGCAACCCCAGCAAGAAGGCGGTTGAGGCCGCGTTGCGGATAGCCCAATACATTCTGGCCAACGGTTGACCATGGGCGCGAACTCACAGATTGAGTGGACGGAATCGACGTGGAATCCGGTCACGGGTTGCACGAAGGTTAGCCCCGGCTGCGAGCACTGCTATGCTGAGCGGATGGCGCGCCGGCTCAAGGCAATGGGCCAGCCGAACTACCGAAACGGCTTCCGAGTGACGATGCACGAGCACGCACTCGACTTGCCGCTGGGTTGGAAGAGGCCGCAGACGGTTTTCGTCAACTCCATGAGCGACCTGTTCCACGAAGATGTGCCGGTGGATTTCATCCGCCGGGTCTTTGACGTAATGCAACGGGCAGACCGGCACCTGTTCCAGGTGCTAACGAAGCGATCGGCCAGGCTTGCAGAACTGGCCCCGCAGCTGCCCTGGCCGACAAACGTCTGGATGGGCGTGACCGTCGAGAGCTGCGATTACCTCCACCGCGTCGACGATCTCCGGCGGGTTCCGGCCACGGTGCGGTTCCTATCGCTTGAGCCGCTGCTCGGCCCGCTGCCGGACCTGGACCTCACGGACATCGATTGGGTAATCGTCGGCGGCGAATCGGGCCCAGGCGCCAGGACAATGGCGGAGGCATGGGCCCTGGACCTTCGCGATCAATGCCATCGAGCCGGTGTCGCATTCTTCTTCAAGCAATGGGGCGGCGTGAACAAGAAGAAAGCCGGCCGGCTCTTGGGCGGCAGGACATGGGACCAGATGCCCCGATCAGCCTCTTGCACAATTCGGTAGTGTCGCGTCGAGAGGCTATTGGCAGGACCCCTCGGCCTCAACTCACCACGTTAACCGGTCTGCCTTCGATGAACGCGGCGAGGTTGGCGGCGGTTACGGACAGGAGGCGATGGCGGGCGGCGCGGGTGGCCCAGGCTATGTGGGGAGTGATGAAGCAGTTGTCCCGGTCGAGCAGGCCGCCGAGGTCGTCGCCAGCATCCGGGGGCTCGACGGGCAGGACGTCGAGCCCGGCCCCAGCCAAGCGACCGGCCGCGAGGGCATCGCCCAGGGCTCGCAGGTCTACCACGGGTCCGCGGGAGGTGTTGATCAGGTACGCTGTCGGCTTCATCATCGCCAGCCGGCGGGCGTCGACGAGGTTGCGCGTCTCGTCGGTCAGCGGGCAGTGCAGCGAGACCGCGTCGCTTCGGGCAAACAGGTCGTCGAGTTCGACAAGCTCGACGCCCTCGGGCGGGCAGGTGAGCGGCGCGCGGCTCTTGTGATACGCCAGCACGTTCATGCCCATCGCCGACGCCACCTTCGCGACGGCTGTGCCGATGCGGCCGAGGCCGACAATGCCCATGACAAGTCCATCCAACTCGACCAGCGGGTAATCCCAGAAGCAGAAG
>JAUWQU010000130.1 GCA_030610965.1 Phycisphaerae bacterium | reverse complement strand
TGTGGGTTGTACGCGACTCTGTCTACGCAGGTATAGCCCCAAGGCCGGGTGACCCGCCTGCGCCAGAGCTTGGACGCGCTCTGCTATATCGGATGCTCGCGTTGAGCGACTCGCAGGTCGGCAGGCGCGCGTGGATATTGGTATCGTCGGATGTGGGCACGCCGGGAGGGGGCAACCCGATACCGCCCCCAATGTTGGTGTCACCATGGCAAGGCGCGGGCATTGCGGCAGACCAGGATCTCCAAATTGCCATCCGGGCCATTGTCAACCTTCCTGTTTCAGATAGCCCCTCACGGAAAAAACAAGACCCTACCGGTGAATCCGCGAGTAGTGACCAGCATAATGATTGTGCTGAACATGGGAAACACGGCACTCCCTTTCGTATTCAGGTCAGCACCGATCCGCATTTTCGGGAGATCGTTTTTGATGCACGGATCGGCGCTCGTGGGTGCGTTAAGGAAGGGAAGCTCAAGCCTGGCTTCTACTACGCTCGAGTCCGGTTGGATGTCGGGCAGATCAGTACCGACTGGTCCGAGGCCAACTATTTCAGCTACAAATGATGGCGATGCATCGGCATAGACGTTGGAGAACGTTATGAAGCCAAATGGAGAGTGCGCTATGGCGGGAAGTGCTGAGCGGCCGGCCCTGCGGTGTGGGCAATGGCGGGTTGTCAGGCTTGCAGTCTGCATCTGGGTCTTGGCAAGCTGACAACCGGACAACCGGGGACAGTCGCCTATGACAACCGGGGACAACCGGGGACAGTCACCTATTAAATGCCTTGGCGGGCAGAGGTGATGCCGTACTATCGGCGGGTATGCCAAGACTCGCCGGCCTGGCCGTCAGAAACAGTGTGTGGCGGAGCTCTTGAAGGTCGCGTAGACCTGCCTGCCTTTCTGAATGGCCAGGCATTCGAACGAGGCGTAGGTGACAAGGGCCGTCAACTCCAGGTCGCCGCAGTCCACTTCCACGGCCAGCAGATCGCCGGCGCGGCTATATTGCGCGACGTGCCCGTGAAACTGGTTGCGTGCGCTGGAATCGAATGGCTGGCCTGACAGGATGATCTCCTCCGGGCGGATCCATACGTGCCGGGTGGCGACGTCGGAGCCGGCGACGTGGATGGTCACGCCGCGAGCCCGGCAGAAGCCTGGCTCGCTGCAGACTACGTCCAGAATATTGCGCATGCCCAGGAAGCGCGCTACGTCGCGGTCGCTTGGGCGGCGAAAAAGCTCCTCCGGCGAGGCAACCTGCCGAAGCCGCCCGTCGAGAATCACGGCCGCCCTGTCAGCAAGGAACATGGCCTCGTCGATGTCGTGCGTGACGTGGAGGAAGGTGGTGCGGGTTCGCTGCTGGAGTTGCTTGAGTTGATCGCGCAGGCGCCTGCGGCCCGCGATGTCGACGGCCGCCAGGGGTTCGTCCAGCAGGAGCAGCTTGGGCTCGGTGACCATGGCCCGTGCCAGCGCGACTCGCTGCTGCTCGCCTCCGGACATGGTCGCCGGCCGGCGGGCCAGGAGTTCGGCGATGCCCAGGTTCCGCGCGACTGCCTCGGCCCGGCCCGCGGCCTCGGTTCGCGTGACGCCTCGGCTTCGCAGGCCGAAGGCTATGTTCGCCCTGACCGACATGTGCGGGAAAAGGGCGTAGTCCTGGTAGACCATGGCGAAGCGGCGCGTCTCGGGCGCGGCCGAGGTAATGTCCCGCCCGTCCCAGAGCACCTGCCCGGCGTCGGGGCGGATCAGTCCGGCCAGCATTTCCAGTATCACCGTCTTGCCGGCACCCGAGGGGCCCAACAGCACGCAGTATTCGTTGCTCATGACCTTGAGGTCCAGGGCCTCCAGCGCAAAACGGCCGTAGCGCTTGGCGATGCCTCTTAGCTCAAGCATGCCCTGCCTCCGACGCTTTGGGCCGACGGGCCAGAAGGCGCAACACGACGAAGATTCCCACGCAAATCCCCACCAGCAGCACGGCCACGGCTCGCGCCGAGTCCAGGCCGTAATCCTTGAATCGCTGGAAGACCATTACCGGCGTCGTCATGGGATGGTAAGCGATGATGATGACGGCCCCGAACTCGCTGATGCCGCGAGCCCACATGAGGATCATGCCGCCCAGAATGTCCCGCCAGGCCAGCGGCAGCGCCACCGAGAAGAACACCCGCGCCGGAGTGGCGCCGAGCGTGCGGGCCACGCGTTCGAGGCGCTGCGGCACGGCCTCGAAGCCGGCGCGGGCGGCGTTGACGAGAAACGGCACGGACACGAACGCCATCGCCACCGCAATGCCAGCCGGAGCGCCCACCAGCAACAGGCCACTACGTTCGGACACCGAGCCGATCAGCGAATGACGCCCTATCACCGTCAACAGCGCCAACCCGGCGGCCGAGTGAGGAATGATTATCGGCAGGTCGATGATGGCCAGAACCAGTGACCGCCCTCGGAAACGCCTCCGCGCCAGCAGGTAGCCCAAAGGCACGCCAAATGCCGTGCAGGCCACCGTGGCGAACATGGCGCAGAGAAGAGTCAGGCGAATCGACGAACGGACCTCCTGCTCGGCCGCCGCGGCAGACAGGTCCGACAGGGAACAGGACAACGTCATTCCCGCCAGCGGCGCCACGATGAACAGCACAAGACACGAACCCACAACGCCCGCCAGCAGGCCGAACCATGGCATGCGCCGCCGAGCCAGGCCCTCCGTGGTCGTCCCAATGGAATCCATCTGCGCCATGCCTGTTCATTTCCTTATGCAATACCTGCCTATGCCCGGCGGGAGGCTATTCGAGCCGTCGGCGATGGCGGGGACGATTAGCCCCTGGCCATTGTCGGCCAGGATCTTTCGGCCGTCGGGCGACAGGAGAAACTCCACGTACGCCTCGGCCGCGGCGCGATTGGGGCTGTCGACGGGAATGGTCACCGAGTAAACAATCGTCTCGCCGGTCAGGCGGACCGTCTGGCCCGGCCGCTTTCCGGTAATCCGGACCTCCGCCTCGGAGTAGAGGTCCTCCATCGCCGGGTTACGCAGGTTCACCTCGTCCGGCAGCGACAAGACCTTCAGGTGGTGCTGAAGCCCCACGGAGCGATAGATGAAGAGATAGTCGATTTCGCCGAGCTCAAGCAGCGCCAGCAAGTCTGTCTCCTTTGGCCGGATGAATCGCCGGCCGTCCTTCCGCTGGAGCTTGCCTGCCAGGCCGGGCTGCTTGTAGTGCTTCTCGGCCAGTTGCATCAGCATGACCGTGCGATAGCCGCACGGGTCGCGGTTGGGATCGGCCCGGCCGAAGCGGACGGATTCGCTCAGCAGAATCCGCGGCCAGTTGTTGGCGTCTATCTCCGCGGCGCGGGCGCTGCGGTCGGTGTAGACTATGGCCAGTTCGTTGGTCGCGAAGCGTATGTTGAACTTCGCGTCCTGGGGCATCAGAAGCTCCTCGACGACCTTGTAGTCGGCGGAGGCAAGCACGTCGCACGGGCGGTGGAGGTCGCTGACCTTCCGGGCGGTGTCTCGACTGCCGGCGGCCTCGGCCAGGACGGTCACTGCCGGGTTGCGAGCCATGAACGCCTCTGAAACCTGCCGCAACGGCACCGACAGGCTGCCGGCGTGAAAGACGACCAGGTCGCCGGATATCTTCCGCGAAGATGAATCCGACGGGGCGGGTTCCTCGGTCGCCTTTCCGCACCCGGTGAATGACATCGCAATGGCCGCCGCCAAAAGTGCCGCCATCCAGATGGCTGTTCGTTGAGGCATGTATCAGGCTCCCGCAGCCGTGGGCCGCGATCAGTGAACGTCCAGCCCGTGGAGCATGCAGACCACGTGCGTGAAGGTCTTGAGGATCTCGCCCATGTACTCCTCGACGGCCTTGACGCTGCCGGGCAGAGCGTAGGCCTGCATTGTTGCCGACGTGCCGGCGACCGACCGGCTCAGCAGCGCGTTGGGGTTGTTGCGCCCGTACTTGAGCCGCACGAAGTCCATGATGCCCGGGACAAGCTTCTCGCAGAAATCGCTGACGACCTCCGGCGCCGAGTCGCGCGGGCCTACGCCCGTGCCGCCGGTGGTGAAGACCGCGTCGGCGCCGGCTGTCAGGGCGCCAGCGAGCGCCGCGCGAAGCTGGGCGGCATCGTCGGGCAGGATCGAATCGGTGATCGCCAGCCGCCATCGCCGGCTGGCGAAGTGCTCCTCAAGCAGTTGCCTTATTCGCGGGCCGCTGCGGTCGGTGTAAACCCCGGCAGAGGCGCGGTCGCTGAGGGTTATCACGCGGATGTCCAGGGTCCTGGGCAGGTATTGGCCCATGTCTTCGCAGTTCAGTTGCCCGCCGGACAGCACGCGGCAGAATATGCCCTCGGTCGGCATGATGCATTTGCCGGTGGACTGGAATATCTCGCAGTCGTCGCCGTGGCATCGCTTGCCGATCTGCGTTACCTCGAGCTCGACCGAGCCGAAAACGAACCGGTCCAGAATGCTCGCGGCCCGCAGGTCCACGCCCTGGATGGCGAGGTTCTCGCCGAACTCGCCCGGCCCGACGCCCCGACCTGTCTTCGCCTCGAACCGCTCGATGCTTTCCTGGGCCAGCATGCTGATCTGCCGGTGCCAGTCGCCGGCGTGGGCGTCGCCGACCAGGCCTCGCTCGTCCACCTCGGCCTGCTCACAGGGCATCTTGATGGTGCCCTTCTCCTGGGAAAGGTTGATCGACACGATGCGCACTTCCGATGGGTCAGACATCTTCCTTCACCTTCTCGATCAGCCGGATCGGCCCGATCGTCATTTGTTTGTCGACTGCCTTACACATGTCATACACGCAGAGCATTGCCGCGCTGACGGCCGTCAGGGCCTCCATCTCTGCGCCCGTCTTGCCCGTGCAGCGGACCAGCGATTCGCCGCGAACGCCGGTGTCGGTCAGCTCCAGGCGGACGTCCACTTTTTCGAGCGTCAGCGTGTGGCACAGCGGGACAAGCTCGGCCGTGCGCTTGGCGGCCTGGATGCCGGCGATCTGCGCGACGGTCAGCACGTCGCCCTTTTTCAGGGCGTTGTCGGCGATGAGCACCCGCGTCCCGGCCGCCAGCGCGATGTGCCCCTCGGCGCGCGCGGTGCGCCGCTGGGGGCGTTTGTCGCCGACGTCGACCATATTGGCCCTGCCGGCGCTGTCGGTGTGGGTGAGTTTTGGTTCGCCCATATCAGCCTCCGATCCCGTTCATGGTGCGGTCGTCACACGCCCGGCCGGCCTCTGGTTTGGCGGCGATGGCCTGGCGAATGGCCTGGCGCGGGCCCAGCTCGCGGACGCTGTACTTGAGGTTGGAAAACAGGCACGGGCGGATGAAGCCGTCGCTTGTCAGCCTCAGGCGGTCGCAGGCCGGGCAATTCCCGCCATTGCCGCCCTGGACGATCGAGAACTTGCCGGTCGGCAGATCCATCTCGTGGATGAACCGCACCTGGCAGCCGCGCTCGGCGCCGAAGGCCGCGACGGCGCGGGCGTCCGGCTCGTCGGGCGATTCGGCGATGACGCAGTTGATCTTCACCGGCGTAAGCCCGGCCGCGATGGCGGCATCGATTCCGGCGACGACGTCGGCGACGTTTCCGCGGCGCGTGATGGCCTTGTAACGAATCGCGTCCATAGCATCGAGGCTGACGTTAACCCGTCCGAGGCCCGCGCCCTTGAGCGCCGCCGCGCGATCGGCCAGCAGCGTGCCGTTGGTGGTCATCGCCAGGTCCTCCACGCCGTCGATCCGCGAGAGCATCGCCACCAGGTCCGGCAAACCGCGCCGAACCAGCGGCTCGCCGCCGGTCAGGCGAAACTTGCGGAAACCCATCGCGACGGCCTCGGACACCGCGTCGGCGATCTCCTCGTAGCTCAGGATGTCCTCGTGGCGGAGCATTCTGAGCCCCTCGGCCGGCATGCAGTAGCGGCAGCGAAGGTTGCACCGATCTGTCACCGATACGCGAAGGTAAGTTATCTCGCGATCGAACGAATCTCTCATGGCATGAGGCTCCGCAGCGGCGTGAATACGACAATCTCCCCGGCCGACAGCTCCGCCGTGCCAATGGGCACCTGAAACAAGCCGTCGGCCTCGCGAAGCGCCAGCAGATGGGCCGAGCCGTGGTATTGCAGCGGTTCGACCCGACCGTCGTCGTCCATCGCGGCCGGGATAAACGCCAGGCGGTCATCCTTGCGACGTCGAAACGGCTGGGCCAACGGAAGGCGAATCTGCCGCAGCGGCCAGTCGCTTGCCCGCAGCCTGGCCGCGGCGCGAAGGACGAAAAGGTGGAACATCACGAACCCCGACACCGGGTTGCCCGGCAGGCCGAAGACGACCTTGCCGGACGGGCCTGGCTGGGGCGGCATCGCCAATACCGTCGGCCGGCCTGGCTTGATGGCGACGCTGTCGAATTGCACCGCGAGCCCCACTTCGTCCATGGCGGCCAGGACATAATCGAAATCGCCCACGGACACCCCGCCGGAGACCGCGACGATCTCCGCCGCATCGAGCGAGCCCCGCAAGGCCGCGACCGTCGCGGGCAGGTCGTCCGGGACGCAGAGTTGCCGCACCACCTCCAGGCCCCACGCCGCCGACAGGGCCGCCAGCATCGGGCCGTTCGAGTTCATTATCTTGCCAGGAACGATCCTCGCCGGGTCGTCCACGATCTCGTCGCCCGTCGAGATGATCGCTATCCGCACCGGGGCAGCCACCGGCGCCTCGACGATGCCGCAGGAAACCAGGTTCGCGGCATCCGCCGGCGTGATAACCCGCCCGGCCGGAAGAATCAGGTCGCCGACCCGCGCGTCCTCGCCGTGGAGGCAAATGTTCGGCGCGCCGCCGTGACGCAACACGCGAACCGTCGAGCCGGATTCCTCGGTAAACTCCCGCATGATAACCCGCCCTGCCCCCGACGGCACCGGCGCGCCGGTCATCACCTTTACGGCACAGCCGGGAACGAGCGGCTCGCGGGGTGCCTGCCCGGCCGCGACGGTCGCCAGCAGACGATACTCCTCCCGCTGGTCGCCGGGGCAGATGGCGTAGCCGTCCATCGCCGACTTGTCGAACGGCGGCAGGTCGAGCCGGCTTCGCTGCTCGGTGGCCAGGACTCGCCCGACGGCCTCGGCTGCCGGCAGCATCAGCGGAGGCCCGTCAGCCGGGCCGAGCGCGCTGTCCACGGCGGACCATGCCTGCTCGAGCGTTACGGTTTTTCGGGCGTCATGCATTCTCGGAAGTCTCACGGATCAGTTTCTCCAGCCGCTTAGAGGCGAATGCGGCGACCTCGGCGTCGAGCTTCTCGAACACAGCCAGGAGCTTTCGGCCGGCCGGGGAAAGCTCCGACCCGCCGCCGCGTCGTCCGCCGCTTCTGGCGACGAGCATCGGCTCGCCGAGGTTGGCCTCGGCCTGGTGGACCAACTGCCATGCGTATCGGTAACTCATACCGGCCTCGGCGGCGGCCTTGGTCAGCGAGCCGCCGGCATCGACGCCCTCGAGCAATACCGCCAGACCCCGGCCAAGCGAATGCTTGCCGTCGGTTTCCAGCCAGAGCTTCGTCCGCGCCGCGACAGCCGGGCATCGCGAGGCGGCGACGGACTCGCCTTCGGCCCCGCCGGCGGCGAAGGCCGCCTGCTCGTCCAGTACGCCCAACACTCGCCGCCGCAGGGCCGGGTCGGGCAGTATGCCCGCCAAGGCGCGGCGCCACTGCCGGCGCGAGGTGCCAGGCTCGATTCGCACCCCCGCGGCCGCGCGGAGCGACTCGGCGTCGGCCCGCACGTCCATGCTTCGGCCTGCCTGCGGGGCGAGGTAGATCACCACGTCGGCGTCCTTGCGGGCGGCCGGGGCGTTGGACTCGACCACGACGTGCCGCCGCCGCGGACGCTGCTGGTCGAGGAAGGCCTGGCACTCGGCCGGCGCGTGGAAGAAGTGCGGCCAGCCGTCCGGCTTTCGCCGTCCGCAGCCGAGCTTGGCGTAGACGCTCTCGGGCAGCACCTCGCAAAGCCGGCGGGCCAGGTGGGTCTTGCCCACGCGCCGCCCCGCACCGCAGATGATCCACAAGACAGACATACCTGACACTAAGGCCTCGCGGTGTTGGCGGCTCATCCTGAACAAGCTCCAAATCACAAATGCCAAATCTCAAACAAGGACCAACTTCCAAATGCCAAGTTCCAAACAGGAGGCCGGCTTCGAGTCGTCAGCCGCCTGTTCGCGAAAGCTCAAATTGGCGACTGTCAGCCCGACGAGAGTAGGCAGTGGCAGCATTTGTTATTTGTCCCTCGGTGCTTGTCACTTGGTCCTTGTTTGTTCCCTGGTGCTTGTCCTTTGTTCCTTGTTTGTTCCCTGGTGCTTGTCCTTTGTTCCTTGTTTGTTCCTTGGTGCTTGTCATTTGGTCC
>JAUWQU010000649.1 GCA_030610965.1 Phycisphaerae bacterium | reverse complement strand
ACCATCCAGGCGCTCGGCCATCAGGCGTAGGTACTTGATTAAGTCCTCCTCGGAATTGGAAGTTGTAGGGGGGGCCGGGCGATTCGGGGCCTTCTCGGCGTCCTCGACGTGCAGGTCGCCGTAGATCACTCGGTACGCCTTGGCGTCCTTGGCCTTGTACCACAGGACCGGCGTGGCCTTGTCGCCCAGCTTGACACCCTCGCCGGCGTAGACACACTCCCCGCCCGCGCTCAATATCGTGATCCGAGAGGTCATCGCCTTCGTGAGTTGTATGCCGAATTCCATGCCTTCCTCTTTCGACATCTTGGCAACCTCCGGGTTGGCCTCGATCTGTTTGATCAACTCCCGGGTGGGCATCAGGGTTTTTGGAAACACGCCGCCACAGCATTTGGCGAGTAGTCCCAGGCTCTTGGTCACGTCTTCCTCACGGAACTCGAAATCGACACTCTGTTTCTTGATCTCGTAACCTTCCGGGACTCTGGTGTCGAACAGGGAGTCATCGAGCTTCGGGTTGATCACGAAATCCGTCATGGTGACCGTGCCCATGTCGTCCGGAAGATCGTGCTCGACAAGGACGGGCTTGCCGGTGGCGGCATCGACCCATATGTCCATGGTCGTCTTCATCGCGGGACTCATGCTTGGGTCCTTGCACCGATAGCCCTTGATCTTCCGCCCGTCGATCGTCTTCTCGCCAAGGTCTTCGTGCTCTCCGGCCACCGCCTTCTTCAGCCTGTCCAGCATGTTCTGCTCTCTGGTCTGGGCGAAGACCTCAGGCGGCACGTTCTTGAACTCATGCACAAAGGCCATTTTCTGGCTGGGAATGAGGGTGATGCCTTTCTTATCGGCGATGTCGAAGATGCTGATAGTCGTCTGGGTCGCCGGCGCCGTCGTGGGTTGAGTGGTGCCTGGAGCCGGCTTCGCCTCCGCCGTAATCTCCTGCCGCATCAGCCCTGGGGATTTGAAGTACATCTTCATCTTCATGGTCATTTTCATGGGCATAGGCAAGCCCGTCATTTCCACGTTGGCCGTCAACGTCATCGTCTCGGCCTGCTCTATCTGCCTCCGCACGTCGGCGAAGGCTATGCCGGCGCTGCGGCCCAGGAGCATGTATGCCCCGCCGGTAAACATGGCGAGGGCAATCGCGGCGGCTATCGGATACTTAATAAGCTTGTTCATATTCCTGATCCTTTCGATGAGCGAAATCCTGGTGGATTTCGGCTGGGCCTGGCGCACGGCCTGGAGGGTTTGCTCCAGGGCCTGCAAGTTGGGGCCTTCGGGAGGTTGCGACTCTCGCAGCGCATCGAAGGCCTCGTTCACGATGTCCGACTGGCGATGGTTCTCAACCATGGTCGACACCTCTTTCGGTCAGCAACTCACGCAACTTTTCCCGGGCCCGGGAAAGGATTACTCCAACATGTCTGGTGCTTATATCAAGCTCCTGGGATATCTCCTCGTAGCTCATCTGATTCATGTAGCGAAGGCACACGACCTCGGCGTGCCGGCTTGGCAGATCGGCCAGCGCCAATCGAAGCCGGCCAGTCAGCTCGCCGTTCTGCGCGGCCTGGTCCGGCGGCACATCACGGCTCACGGCCTCGCACAGTTGGGCGTCATCGCCGTTGCGCAGCACGTCCCGGGCGCGGCGCCGAAGACAGTCGATGCCGCGCAGAACCGCCAGCTTATGGAGCAGGGCGGGCCAGTGGCGAACCGGCCCGCGGCGTGATACGGCTACCGCGGCGACAAAAGCTTCCTGCATACATTCGTCGGCGTCGCTGCGATTGCCCAACAGCCGGTAGGCCGTCCGCCATACCGCCGGACCATGCTCATGGATGATCGTGTCCCATGCTGTCATGCGTTCGTTCTCACAGATATAGTCGCACCGGACAACGGTTTTACAACAGAGAGTTTTCCTCTCGACCCCAGTCGGCGGGCTTTGGGCTTGTCTGCTGGCCGGCCTGGGGGATAATGCTATTGGACATGCCGACCAAGAAAGGGGCGCGCGACATGCCGAAGGAACGACCGGGCCCGACGTACCGTTGCCCTCACTGCGGCGAGCATATTCTCCGTTTGCCGGACAGCCACGATTTCCTGGTCTGCAACCGATGCCGCGCCCGGTACATGGTCATGATCGACCCGCAGACCCAGGCGGTGGCGTTCGTCGACCAGGCCGCCAAATCCGGCCCGGAGCCGCTGGGCCTGCCCAAGGGCAGCGTTCGTGCCCTGGTGGCCATGGGGATGGCGGCGACGGTGCTGGTGCAGGTTGTCCGCGGCCAGGACGTGCCAGGGGCCCTGACGTCGCTGCTGCTGACGATCATCGGCTTTTACTTCGGCTTTCGAACGAAGTCAAACACGCTGAGTGACAGGCTTTACGATCCCACGGCCTCGCGGGAATTGCCGCTCTATCTCCCGCCCGGGGCGATTCGGCTCGCGCTTATTCTAAGCTTTGTCGCAGCCGGGGCAACGCTGGCCTCTCGGGGCCGGCTTGGGGCAACGCGGGAGCAGGTGGAGTTCTTCGTTATCCTGGCCGGTTTGGTGGTCGGGCACTATTTCGCCAAGATTGTCCGTCCGATCGTGCGGGGCTCAAAGGCGGCGATGGGGCACGTCAAAGCCCTTGCGGTTCTGGCGCTTACGGCCTCGCTGGCGTCGGTCTTCATCTCCGGCGCCGACGCGTCCATGCCGCAGTGGTCGGTGATGGGCCTATGCGCGACGGTCAGCTTCTACTTCGGCTCGCGGTCGTAGGGCGGGCTTTGGGATGTTCTTGCCTTCATCCCCCCGGACGCAGCCGGGGAGCGTTGTGGCTGCGGGGTGTTCTCGATTTGTTTCGGGGGCGGGGTTCTAGTCGTGCAGATCGTGCTTGACACGCCCCGGCGCGGCTTCTACCATCACAGGTAGCCTTCGACAGGTAGCCTTCGCGGCCCGTCATACATGCAGTTAACCGTTGGAGAACGACGCGGATGAACACTTTAGCACGTCGGTTGGTTTCGGCCCTCGGAGTGGTCCTGGCTGTCTGCGTGGCAGCTTCGGCGGCCGAGCCTGTTATTGATATTCCTACGGAGGCCGCCCAAGGCGCCCTGCAGGACATCCATCGCAAGCAGGTGGACACGTATGTGGCCTACCAGATCGCGAGGATGGCCACCGCAACCAGCCAGGAGGCGGTTATCACGGCCCGGGGCAAGCTGACGGGAAGCTACGTCCGCTAC
>JAUWQU010000241.1 GCA_030610965.1 Phycisphaerae bacterium | reverse complement strand
TGCGATTTGGTGCTTGTTGTCCCATTGATACGCAGAGTCTGACGGGAAAGGCCGCCACCATAATCCGGCCTCACCCCGTCCGTTTCAAACCCAACGAATGAGCCCCATCTCCCGCAGGTCACTTACCGCGGGGTGCTGGGGCAGGACGCGGACGGTATAGCCGGTCATGCCGCTTCGCGTGCAGGGCATGGCCACGGTGTACTTTACCTTCCGGTTTTCCATCTCGCCGGTCTGTTCCATCCGGATGGCCTCGCCGGTATGGAGTTGGCCGTCCTCGTCGAGCGGCCCGTAATAAAGCTCGACAAGGATGTCCTTGGCCTCGAGAGCCCCGGTGTCGATGGTGGCCTCGACGTGGATGTCCCTGCCGACCAGCGCGCCTTGCCCCCGCGAGGGGCCCTGGGGGCCTGCCAGGTCGTCGCTGACGCTTTCGACCCGCACGGATGCGAAGTTGTGGCGGAAGTGGGCTTTCCACGCGGCCAGTTCCCGGGCCTCGGCCATGTCGTTGGCGGTGAGTCGCTCCCACCTGGCCGCGGCGTTGGCGTAGAACTTCTCGGCGTATTGGCGGACCATACGGTTGGTGTTGTACATGGGGGCGAGCTTGCTCATCGCCCGCTTCATCTTTTTGATCCATCCGTGCGGGAGCTTGTCGGACCCGCGTTCGTAGAACAGCGGGACGACTTCTTTCTCGAGCAGGTCATAGAGGGCCTGGCTCTCGACCTTGTTCTGGTACTCCAGGTCGTCGTAGCTCTCGCCGGAGCCGATGGCCCAGCCGACGTCGGACTCATATCCTTCGGCCCACCAGCCGTCGGGGATCGAAAGGTTCAGCGCGCCGTTGGCGGCGGCCTTCATCCCACTGGTGCCGGACGCCTCCATCGGCCGCAGCGGCGTGTTGAGCCAAACGTCCACGCCCTGGACGAGGTATCGGGCAACGTTCATGTCGTAGTCTTCCAGGAAGACCAGCGACCGGCGGAACGGATCCTTGCGTGCGGCGTGGACGATCTGGCGGATGAGATCCTTGCCGGGATTGTCGCGGGGGTGGGCCTTTCCGGCGAAGACGATCTGCACGGGCCTGCCGGGGGCGACCAACAGCTTGGCCAGCCGCTCCGGGTCGGCCAGGATGAGGTTCGCCCGCTTGTACGTGGCGAACCGGCGAGCAAAGCCGATTGTCAGGGCCTCGGGATCGAGTATCTCGTCGGCAATGGCCAACTCGTTCGCCCCTGCGCCGCGCTTCAGCAGTTGCTGGCGGAAGTGACGCCGCGCGAAGACCACCATCCGCTCGCGCCGCTGCTCGTGCGTGCGCCAAAGCTCGGTGTCCGGAATGGTGTCGACGGCTTTCCAGACACTCATGTCGGCCGGCTTCTCCTGCCAGCGCGGGCCGAGGTAGCGGTCGTACACGGCCGCCATCTCGTGGCTGAGGAAAGTCCGCGCGTGGATACCGTTGGTGATATGGGTAACGGGCACCTCGTCGATCGGCAGCCCCGGCCAGACGTTCGCCCACAACTTGCGGCTGACGGCGCCGTGCAGCTCGCTGACGCCGTTGCGGTAGCTGCTCATCCGCAGGGCAAGGACGGTTAGGTTGAGCGGCTCTTCCTTGTTGGTCGGCTCCTGCCGGCCGAGGGCGAAGAACTCCTCCCGGCCGATGCCGAGCTGTGGCCAGTAGTTGGCGAAATACTTATCGATCAGCCAAGGTTCGAAGGCGTCGTTGCCGGCCGGGACGGGCGTGTGGGTGGTGAAGATGTTCGACGCCCGGACGGCCTCGCTTGCCTCCGAGAAGCTCAGGCCCTGCTCGGCCATCAGCAGCCGGCATCGGTCGAGGCTCAAGAAAGCCGAGTGGCCCTCGTTCATGTGGAAGGCCTTTGGGTTGATCCCGAGGGCCTTGAGCATCCTGACGCCGCCGATTCCCAGGAGGATTTCCTGGCGGATTCGCATTTCCTGGTCGCCGCCGTAGAGTTGGGCGGTAATGTGCCGGTCCTCGGGCGTGTTTTCGGGCACGTTGGCGTCCAGCAGGTACAGGGGAATTCGCCCGACGTGGACCACCCAGACCTGAGCCTTGACGGGCCTGTTGAGCATCTCGACCTCGATTACCAGCGGCGAGCCGTCCTTGTTGCGGTAGAGGGTGACGGGCATGTTGTGGAAGTCGTTACGCGGGAACAACTCGAGCTGCCAGCCATCGGCGTTTAGGCGCTGGCGGAAGTAGCCCTGCTGGTAGAGCATTCCCACGGCCACGAGGGGCAGGTCGAGTTCGCTGGCGCTCTTGAGGTGGTCGCCGGCCAGGACGCCGAGGCCGCCGGAGTAGATCGGCAGGCATTCGTTGATGCCGAACTCGGCGCAGAAGTACGCCACCTGCGGCGTTCGGTCGCCGCCATAGGTCTTGCGCCACCATCCCACGGAGGACAGGTAGTCCTTGAGGCTCTTGTGAGCCCGCTGGAGATGGGCCAGGAACCCCTCGTCAACGGCCAGTTCGGCCAGTCGTTCCTGGGGAATCCGCCCCAGCAAAGCGACGGGGTTGTGATAGCAGTCTTCCCATCCCTGGCTGTCCAGCCGCCGGAACAGTTCGAGCACGTCGCCCTGCCAGCACCACCACATGTTGTGGGCCAGCTCGATGAGCGGGGAAAGCTGCTCGGGCAGCGACGGCTCGATTGTGAACATTCTAAGTGGTCGCATAGGCTTTACTGCTTCTCCGTCTTATTGCGGTTAGACCTTGGCGGGCGACAATCCGTTCGGGCCCGCATTGTCAGTGGCCGACACGCAGCGCAATGGCTTTGTCTTACATCGGCACTGGAGCATCGCTAGATTATAGGAACAGGAGCATTTTGTTTTGAGCATTTGGCCAATCCGCCCGGAAGGCGGCCAGGTCGCCTCTACGAAGGCGGGCCGAACATCGCAGCGCCGGGGCGCGTAGAATAAGATAGGCTATCTCAGGAGGCAAGCTTGATGGGCCGATATGTTGAATCAGGCCCATCAGCAGGAGTGGTGAATATGCGCGGCAACAGAAGACTGCACAGAGCCAGGATAGCCACCCGGCTGATCGTGGCGCGGAAGAAGCCCAGGCGAAGCTCGAGTCCCAGGAGAGGAAACTGGCGAGCCAAACTCAATCCGGATATACTATCTGGAAGAGCGCTGCTGTTTGACGACGAGTCGGCCGAGGATTCTCCAGGGAAAGGGGAACCTTCCGGCGACTAAAGTGTCAAACTAATGGAAGGGCCTGATATGAAACACAATGGCCGAACAATACGAGCGGTCCTGGCAGTGGGGGTCTTTATTTGCATCGCGTCGGCCCAGGGGCAGGTGGTTCCCAGCCAGGACGGCCGGATGCTGGACGCAAACCCCGGCCTGAACTCACGCTACAACACGCAGGTGCCTCAGGGCCTGTCCGTCAATAGCCAGCTTTACGTTACCGGACAGGTGACGGGTCTGTCTTATTTCCACGGGCAGACGGGTTATTTCGCCGGCGACGAGTTGCAGACCAACGTGCCGTCGTCGGTGCTGTCGAACTTCAACCGGCAGTCGGTGAACCTCTCGCAGGCCCTCAGGGGCCAGACGTACCTGACGGCTCCGTATTACGATCGCGGCCAGACTGTTCTAGGAGTGAACTCCATCCTGGCCGGCCGGGCCGCGCCGGGCTCCAACGTTCCGATCTCATCGGTTCCCTCGGCCACTTCGCTGGGCCAGCAACTCTACATCGACGTCCTGGCCGAGTGGAGGATGGCCCAGGTCAACCGGGCCGGGCAAACGCTCATGCCGGAACTGTCTCGGACGTTGCCCCAGGTTCGCTCGACGCTCGGAGCCGACAGGCTGGGCGCGGATTCGCCGGCCATGGCGGTTATCCCGATCTCGCAGACGACGTTGCTGGCGGCTCCCTTCTTGCAGGCCAACGACCTGTTCGGGATTTCTCGCGGCAAGGAGCAAGAGAACCTTGCCCGCGAGCTTTACATCCATGCCCATGCCGCCGAGATAAGGGCCCAGCAGGACCTCGCGGTACAGGGCCGGAAGCTGGATGTCGGCGTGGCGGGCGCATCGTTGCTGGGCCAGATCGATCCCGGCGCCGAGGCCAAGGCGTTGGACGCCAACCAGGTCAGGTCGCAGGTTACGCACGGCGGGCCGTTCCAACGGCCGCGGGGCGCGCCCACGAGAAACCAGGATGTCTTCATGGACATGCTCATCGCGTTGCGCCGGGGCCAGCAGGCCCCAGTCGCGCCGGCGATCGGTGCCGCCGGGGCCGGATCGACCGCCCCGACCGGCGAGCCGACCGGGGTGGCGGCGATCATGGCCAAGTCGACGACGGCCGGGCTGGTCGAGTGGCAGGGAGGCCGGACAGTCCTGATCCGCAGCCTGGCCGGGGAAAGCAAGGACCGTTTCAACATCCAGATGGGCCGGGCCGGCGAGCAGTTGCGGGCCAACAGGTTTTACGATGCCGCCTTCACCTACGAGACGGCCAGCCTGCAGGACAGCCGCAACCCGCTGGCTCGCGTCGGCAGGGGCCTTAGCCTGCTAGGCGCGGGCGAGACGCTCAGCGCGTCATACGAGATCGAGCGTGCAATGAGGCTTTACCCCCCGCTCGCCCAGACGCGGCTGGACCTGCCGTCGATGATTGAGAAGTCGATTATCCGCAAACAGTTGAGCTTGCTGGACGAGCGGATAGAGACTGCCGGCCCGGAGGCCCGCCAACGGCTGGAGTTCCTGGCGACGTACCTCTACTACAACGACAAGCAGTTCGACAAGGCCACGTCGTACGCCCAGCGTCTGGTGAAGTCCATCCAGACCAAAAGCCTGATTCGCGCCTACGCCGAAGACGTGCTGGCGGATTTCAAACCCAAGCCGGCCCGCGTCCCGCCGGAGACGACACCCGAAATCATTCAAGAGCCGCCCGAGGTCGAATAACCACTTGAGCCGTGACCCACGAGTTGTGGGGGGAGCCTACTTTTCAACGTCGCCGACCGAGGCGCGACCGGTTGGCTTGGGGCCTTCCGGCCCGGGTTCGCCTTGCCCGGGCTCCTGCCGGTTGAACAGCATGTTGAATCCCATCAGCGTCGAGCGGAGTTGGTCGATGGCCCATGAGACGTAAGCGCCGCTGTGGGCGGACTTGCCGAACCGTTCGGTTGCGAGCCCATCGTCGACGGCGCTGAGGAACGTGTTAATATCCTTGTCGCTGATTGCCTCCGGCGAATTGCCCCAGTCGAGCAGGTTGTGATATGCGGTCCGGTGCTTGGCGTTTCGCTCGTACTGGGCGTTTGTCATGAAGCTGCCCGGGTGTCTTCGGATCTGAAGGCCCTTCAGGGCCATGGCGATAGGCTCGTAGTTCATGTCGCTCGCCAGCCGGAGGAACTTGAACTGCTGGACGTACGTGCCCGCCCCCCTCCCGGCGCGGGCCCTGGGGTAGGAATTGGCGGACTCGCTGCTGTGACGCAGGGATATCTCCGAGAACAGCAGGTGCGGGTTGGACTGCCCGGCGTGTATCTCCTCGCTTTGCAGCCGGCGGATGTGCATCAGTCCGTCGGGAGTCCTGACGGGGTCGCCCGCGATGGCGAACAGGCATTTCATCGTTCCCAGTCGCAGCAGCCTGTCCTGAACGGGGCTCTGCTGGCGGCGAAGTTGAAGCGATATGTGTACGCTGTGCGGCATGATCTTGTAGAAAGCCCGTGCCTCGTGGATGAACTGGTTGAGAAACCACGGGTCGTCGGTCAGCGGCTTGGAGATGTTCGCGCGGATCGACAGGTTGCCCAGTGCGACCTCGAAGAAGCCCCGCCGGGGACTGGCCGACGCCTTGTCGTGGTGGTCGTCGACGTGCCCGCCGAGCTTCCACGTAAGGACATTGAGCCCGAAGTCCGGGAAATACAGGAACCCGTCGTAGCTCATGTCTCGCATGGCCTGGCCCTGCGGGTCGTCTATCACCGAATGGCCGATGTTGGAAAACTCCAGTTCGGCGCCCATCGGGATGTAGCCTCGGCCCTTGTGGCGCCGGATGTACTCTATCTCGTGCTTGGCCAGGTTGTGGTCGTACAGTTCGTCGGTCGCCAGGATCGCCCACTGCACGAAGTCCACAAGGTGGTCCTTGTCGAAGCTAAGGTCCGTCAGCCCGTCGGCTATCATCATGTCCAGCGTCGACTCGGCGCTGTTGACCAGTCGAAGCGCCGCCAGGGAGCTGACGGCCCGCTCGTAGTAGCCCGGCCCGGGAGAGATATGGTCGATCTCGTAGCGGAAGTCCTTGCGGATGCGGTCTTCGTACTGGTTGAAGATCACCTGGCGGATCGCCATCGCCAGGTAGTTGGGCGCCAGAGCCTTGGCCTCGGGGTCGTCTGCAACTCGATTGA
>JAUWQU010000293.1 GCA_030610965.1 Phycisphaerae bacterium | reverse complement strand
CAGAAGGCCGAGTTCCTGTTCGAGCACGGCTTCATCGACCGCATTGTCGATCGCAAGGAACTCCGCAACGACCTGGCCCGGCTGATCGACTACTGCGAAAGTTAGCCGCAGGCACGTCATGAATGATGCTATGGGGGGCATGGCTGGGGCGCGCTGCTTGCGCCTTGGGCACGACCACAACACAGGGGTTCTTCTGCCGCCCCGCCGGGGCTGCTGCATTGGAGAGCAAATACCGGAGGCTCGCGCTTCCGGCCACCTTCTCAATGCCCCTGATACCATTTCCGATGTTACCCACAAGCTTGCGGAGCGGCCTACAAAGAGCCGGCGCAGCAAGATTGTGGATAACTCGGCGGCGACGGTTCGCCAGCCTGTTGGTAACATGGTCCTTTGCGAGCGGAACGCCACGATGCAGCCACGGTCATGCGCCCCTGCCCCCAAGAGGGGCACCCGAAGATCACCGGCCTGCGTCGCGGTTCCTGTGAAGAGGTCTAAGAGAACACCGCCCCACGAGGGTTCCGTATCAGGTCGACCGACCCCGGGAGCACGGCGTCGGACTCGCAAAGGAGATCATGCGATGAGTCACGACCCGAAAGATGTACCGTTCCAGCAGCAGTTCAACCTCTTTGCCGGCTTCGATTGGGCCAGCGATCATCACGACATCGTCGCCGTCGATCACGATGGACGGATCGTGCTGGAGCTGACGATCGAAGACACGGCCGAGGGCTGGGCAACCCTGCGCGAGAAGTTTGCCAAATGCGCCGGGCAGGATATGTCCGCAGTGGCTGTATCGGTCGAGACCTGCAATGGCCCGGCCGTCGAACGGCTGCTGGAGATGGGCTGCGCGGTTTACCCGATAAACCCCAAGGCCGCCCAGCGCTATCGTGAACGCAAGAGCCCCATGGGCGCCAAGTGCGACCGCCTGGATGCATGGAGCTTCGGCGACGCGTTGCGGATCGACGGTCACGGCTGGCGGCGGCTCCAGCCGGATGACCCGCTCACGCAGGAGTTGCGGATCCTCTGCCGCGACGAAGTCCAGTTGATCCAGCAGCGGACGGCCTTTGTCTGCCAGCTAAAGCAGGCCCTGCGCGAGTATTATCCCGCGGCCCTGGAGGCATTTGACAACTGGGTCACCGTAAGTTCGTGGGCCTTCGTGGATAAGTTCCCGACGCCCCAGGCCCTGGTCAAGGCCGGTAAACGCGGGTGGGAGAAGTTCCTGCACACCCATCGGCTGGGGCGTCCGGAGCGTTACGCCCAGCGGCTGGAGGTCTTTGCCCGGGCCGACAAGTTCTGTGGGCCACAAGCCGTCACGAACGCCAAGAGCCGCCTGGCCGTGGCGATTGTGGCTCAGCTCCGCGTACTGGAAAAGCAGCTTCAGGATTACCGCAAGGCTATCGAGTCGTTGTTCGGGCGGCATCCTGACAACGACATATTCGGCTCGCTTCCCGGCGCCGCGAGCAAACTGGCTCCTCGTCTGCTGAGTGAGTTCGGGCAGAATCGCGACCGGTTCGCCAAGGCCGAATCGATCCAGTGTTATGCTGGAACTGCCCCGGTGACGAAGCAGTCGGGCAAGAGCCGCTGGGTACACTATCGCCGCGGCTGCAACAAATTCCTGCGTGCGGCGGTGCATCTGTGGGTTGACGAAAGCCGCCATCAGGGCGCCTGGGCCGAGGCGTACTATCAGGCTAAGCGACGTCAGGGCCAATCACACGCTTGCGCCCTTCGCTGCCTTGGCCAGCGTTGGCTGAATATCCTATGGAAGATGTGGCAGACCGGCACGACCTACGACGAAGCGATGCATATGCGTAACCAGGTCCAGCACGGGTCGTGGGTCATCCAGCTCAGATAAGGAGATACCTGTTGATAACTCAGTCAAAAACGCCCTTGAAGACCCAGAGAACATCTTCGGGGCGATTCCGCTTCGAGGCCCGGGACGAAAGGCCCTTGCCGGCATCCAACCCGGTCGACCCGGATGAACCAGCGCCTTTGAGAATCGCCAATACTCTCGGGCATTGCCTATTCGGCGGGTCATCCGACGGCTCAGGCCTCGCTGTCGGCCTTGTCGGCGTCGGGCTTGTCGGCGGCGATGGCCTTCTTGGCTCGCCGACGGCGGGGCTTCTTGGCCTTGGGCTCGGCCGGCGCGTCGGCATCGGTTTTCTGGCCGGGGTCGGCCTTCTCGTCGTCGGCGGGCTTTTGAGCCGCCTCGGGCCTGGCCGGAGCCTGTGACGTTTCCACCGCCGGCTTCGCGGCCGCGACCCTCTTTCGCCTCGTACGCTTTGCCCTTTTGGCGGCCGGCCTCGGTTCCGTCTTGGGCGGGGCCATGTCCGGCTCCTGAGGCGCCGGAGGCGCGACCTCGGCGGGCTTGCCCTGCGGGGCCGGCTCGGCGGGTCTGCCCTCGGCGGGGCTTTCCTGCGCGGCGTCCTGGGCCTGTTGAGCCCCGGCGGGCGCGGGCTCTGTGGCGTGGGTCTTTCGGCGGCGGCGACGGCGACGTTTCTTTTTCGGCGCGCCGTTTTCGTCGGCCTCGCCGCCAGGCTGCTCGCCGGCCTGGGCCTCAGCCGGCGGCTTGGGTTGCTGGGGTTGCTGAGGCTCCTCGGCCTGGGCGGGTTTGGGCTGGGTCTGGCCCGGCTGGGCGGGCTGTTGGGCGCCGTTGGCCTCGGCGCCTTCGGCTGCCGCCTCGCGCCGGCGGCGGTGCTTTCGGCCGCCTCGCCGGCCGCGACGCTTCTTCTTGACCTCGCCTGCGGGGCCTTCGGCCGCGGGGGCCTGTGCCGCGGCCGAGGCCGCCGAAGCGCTCCCCGCCTCGCCATCGGCGTCCTTGGCGGCGAAGTCGGTAGCGCTTATCACCCGGTCGAGTTCAGCGTCTTCGGCATCGACGTCCAAGCCCTCGCGGGCCTCGATCTCGTCGAAGTCGATCTCGGTGTAGGCGGGCGCCCCGGCCGGCACCGGTATCTGGGCGCCGCCCGGCCGCAGGGCCGCGGCGGCGGCCTCTGTTTCGACCGGCGCAGGAGCCCCGGGCACTGGCACGTCCGCGATGGGTATCGTCTCAAGCGGTCCTCGAGCGGGCTTCGTCACGGCTGGGTGCTCCCAGGCAACCGGCGCGCCGCGGGAATTGGTGCAGCGTATCGTCCCGTTGCCGGCCCCGACGTCGGGATCGGACCGGACGACGATAATCTTGCCTGTCTCGGCCTCCAGGTGCGAGATCAGCAGCCGCTGGCGGTTTAGCAGGAAGTGCGCCACTTCCGGCGGCACGACGGCCTCGATGTGGGCGACGTTGGGGTCGGCGCTGGCCCGCTGGACGTCCCGTATTATCTTGAGGCTCAGCGATTCTTCGCTCTGGACCACGCCCAGCCCGTCGCACAGGCCGCAGAGGTTGAAGTAGCTCTGCTTGAGCGACGGCCCGAGCCGCTGGCGCGTAAGCTCGATTATGCCGAACGCGCTTGTCCGCAGGACCTTGGTTTTTGCGCGGTCGGGCTTCATTGCCTCCTTGAGGGTCTTTTCGAGCTGGCGGCGGTTCTTTTCCTCGCGCATGTCGATGAAGTCGATGACGATCACGCCGCCCATGTCTCGCAGCCGAAGCTGCCTGCCGATCTCCCTGGCCGCCTGGAGGTTGATATTCAGCGCGGTGGTCTCCGCGTCGGAGTGCTGGCGGAACCGGCCGCTGTTGACGTCGATGGCGACCAGCGCCTCGGTCTGATCGAAGATCAACGAGCCCCCCATCGGCAACTCGACGCGCCGCGAGTGGATCTTCTCGATTTCCGCCTCGAGCCCCGCCTCGTAGTAGAGCCCCTCTTTGCCCGTGTACAACTCCACCGAGTGCTTGCTCCGCGGAACCGCGACGTTCAGGAACTGCTCGACCTGTCTTGCCACCGGTGCGCTGTCGCAGATGATCCGCTCGATCTCCGCGCTGTACACGTCGCGGATGGTCCGCGTGACCAGGTCGGACTCCTGGTAAATCTCTGACGGCGTGGGGGCACGCTTGATCTGCTGCTTGACGACCTTCCACAGCCGAAGCAGGTAGTTCAGATCGCGTTGGAGGTCGCGCTTGGCGCGGTCTATCCCGGCCGTGCGAACAATAAAGCCCATGTCCGGCGGCAGCGTCAGTTCGGACAGGGCGGAGCGGGCCTTGTCTCGGGCATCCTCGTCATCGACCTTCCGCGAGACGCCCAGGCGGCTCATGCCGGGCATCATCACCAGCAGCCGACCGGGGATCGACAAGTACGTCGTCATCGTCGGGCCCTTGGTGCCGATGCCCTCCTTGATCATCTGCACGACCACCTCCTGCCCGCGCCGCAGGCATTCCTGTATCGGCGGGCGGTAGTAGTGGGCCCTCTTCTGGCCGATGTTCTCGACGGCGCGTTTGCTCTTGGGGAAGTACGTCGGATTGATGTCCGAGATGTGCAGGAACCCGTTCTTGCCCAGCCCGGTGTCCACGAATGCGGCCTGGATGGACGACTCGACGTTTGTCACCCGGGCCTTGTAGATGTTCCCCACCCGGCTGGCCGTGGAGGCCCGCTCGACGTAGAGCTCCTCGAGTCCCTCGTCGGATACTATGGCGATTCGGCATTCCTGCCCCGCCACGGTGTTAATCAACATTTGTTTCGGCATGTTGCCCTTTCAGATAGCGGCTTCGGATCGGCAGGGCCCTGGCAGGGCCGGGCCGTGGTTGGCTGGAGCGTCAGAAATCGTACTCGACGTTCGTGCGGACCAGCTTTGCAAGGTCCACGCGCCCGTCAAGCCCGATCGCCTCGAGCAACTCGCCCGGACGAGCCCAGACCTGGGTCTCAGGCACCAGCGAAAACCGCAGGCGCCCGTCTTCCAGGCGAAGGTCGCGTACGAGGCGTTTCAGATCGATCGTCCTCCTGCGGCCGGGCTTGCCGGTCGACTGGCCGCCACCTCGTTCAACCGGCCAGGCTTCGGCGCGGTTGAACTCATCGGTAAGCTCTGCCAGTCGGTCCTGCTGCTCGGGTTTGACGGGCGCGTCGTAATCGACTCGCCTCGGCTGCGGGGGCGCCTTTGCCTCGAGCACCTCGGCTCGAGTGAACGTCATGCCGCGGGGCGCCTGTCCGTTCAGTGCGCCCAGGAGTTGTTCGGCATCCATCGGCCGGGTCAACTGGAGCACGGCAAGGTCGGCCATCGAGGCCGCGCCTACCGGCCTTGGGCAGACCAGTGACAGAATCGGATGCGGGTTGAACCCCTGGGTGTACTTTACGGGCAGCTTTGCCCTGGTGGCGGCGCGCTCAATAGCCCGCACGGAGTCCCGATGCGACAGGAACCGCAGGTCGGATTCGATCACCAACCACAATCCCCATTTCTGGGGCGGCCTCTGCGAACTTCCTTCCGTGTTGTGCCTTTCCGTTACCTTGATGTATTGCCGGGGCAGGCAGGCAAATCGCCTTCGCGGGCGAAAAGCCCATCTCAGTCCCTTGTTCGCTGCGGCCGCGACAATCGCAGCCGACCGTATTTCCGTCCAACTCGCGCGGGCCGTCATGGGGGCGGGCCCGGGCAAGCCGTTGCGTTTCGTTGTTACTCGATGTACTCCTCCGGCATGACCCGGCGGGTCTCGACCCGGAGGAAGTTAAGCGTTTCCCTGTCGGAGTCGAAGCTCATGACGCGCCTGGCCACCTGGAGCGATTGCTCCATGGTGGTCGAGCGTATGACCTTCTTTATCCCTGGTATCGCCGGCGGGGCGCAGGAGAACACCCGCAGCCCCAGGCCCAGCGGAAGCATCGTGAAGATAGGGTCTGCCGCCATCTC
>JAUWQU010000038.1 GCA_030610965.1 Phycisphaerae bacterium | reverse complement strand
CCTTGGCCTCCTTGAGGCCCAGGCTCGTCAGGGCGCGCACGCCCTTGATGACGCTGATCTTCTTGTCGCCGAAAGACTTGAGGATGACGTCGCAGGCGGTCTGCGCTTCAACTTCCTCGGCCTCGGCGGCGGGGCCCGCGGCCATCATCATACCGCCGCCGGCGGCCGGCTCGATGCCGTGTTCGTCCTTGAGGTAATCCTTCAATTCGACGGCCTGCTTGAGCGTCAGAGAGGCGATTTTGTCGCCCAGGCTCTTGGTCTCGGCAGAGAATTCCCGTGCTTCGGCAGCAGCTTCTTGTGTTTCGGCAGCTTCTTCTGACATTATCACACCTTATTCTAGCGTCGCGGGCACGTCGGCACCGGCCTGATAGGCGGAAACCCCTTTGGTTTCCATTTAAGCCCACTCGGGACCCAATCCGCGGCCGAGCCTCGTCGCCGCTGGTTCTCGATTCATCGAATGCGGGCGATTCGCTTCGCCCGCCCGTGCAGCTCAGTTTGCAGCCACGGCCTCGTCAGCGGCTTCTTCGGCCGCGGGGGCCTCGGCGTCGGCCTCGGCGTCACCCTCAGCGTCGCCCTCGGCCTCGGCGGAGGCGTTTTCCTCGATGCCCTTGAGGATGCCTGCGATCTGCCCGCCGGGCGCGATGAGGCATGCAGCCAGGTTGGCCCCGGCCGACAGGACACAACTGATGACCTGGCCGATGGCCTCTTCCTGAGTCGGGTACTTGCTCAGGGCGTGGATCTTGTCCTCGGTGAACACGTCGCCTTCCATGAAGGCGGCCTTGACTTTGAGGTTCGGCGCTTCCTTGCCGATATCCAGCAGTTCGCGTACGACCGTCACGACGCTGTCGGCCCCGTAGGCTACGGCGCAAGGCCCGTCGAGCAGTTCTCCGGCGTCCTGGAGGCCCAGTTGGCGGAAGGCCTGCTTGGCCAGCGAGTTTTTCACGACCGAAACCCGAATGCCCTTCTCGGCCAGGCGGGCGCGAATGGCGTTGGTGCTGTTGGCGTCCACGCCGGTAAAGCCGACGATGGCAAGTTGCGTAACGCCATCGAATCGCTTGATCAACTCATCCCGAATGAGTTTTTTGACTGGCTTGCTCATGATACACCTCGGCGGTTATGCCGTCGCGACCCGCACGCCCGGCGTCATCGTGCCGGACAGGCTGATCTTCTTGATATAGGTTCCCTTGGACGTAGCGGGCTTGATACGCTTGATGTGCCCGACCATCGCCTCGGCGTTGTCCACGAGTTTCTGGGTGTCGAAGCTCACCTTGCCGACAGGCACGTGGATGTTCCCGCCGTCGTCGTTGCGATACTCGACCTTGCCGGCCCCGTACTCGGTGACGGCCTTGGCGATATCCTCGATGACGGTGCCGGACTTGGGCGACGGCATCTTGCCCTGCGGGCCGAGCACGCGGCCCAGGCGGGAGACGCTTCGCATCATCTTCGGCGTGGACACGGCCACGTCGAAGTCCATCCACCCATCGGCCACCTTTTTGATCAACTCGTCGGAGCCGGCCTCGACTGCCCCGGCGGCTATGGCTCGCTCGACGTCGTCGCCTTCGCAGAAGGCGATGACCTTACGGCTCTGGCCGATGCCGTGGGGAAGGGAGATCGACCCGCGGAGGGCCTGGTCGGCCTGGCGGGGATCGATACCCAGGTGCATCGACAGCTCAATGGTCTGGTCGAACTTGCAGCCAGCCAGGGCCTTGATGGCCTCGATGGCCTCGGCCAGCGGCACCGCATTCTTCGGCACCTTCTCAAGCCACTGCAGGTACCGCTTGCCCTGCTTCTTGCTCATGGCGATTCCTCTTCGTCCCAAAGGACTCCCACGATAACGGGCTCGTGGTTGGCCCAGACGCCCGCGGCGTCAACTGACATATACCGCCCACGCCCCGCCTTGTCGGCAGGTGAAAGCGGCACAAATCACACGTTTACTTAGTTACGGTGATGCCCATCGACCGCGCCGTGCCCTCGATGATCCGGCTGGCGGCGTCGAGGTCGCGTGCGTTCAGGTCCGCTATCTTCCGCTCGGCGATGGCCCGGACCTGATCGGCAGTCACCGTGCCGATCTTCTCCTTGTTCGGCACGCCGGAGCCCTTGGCGACCTGGGCGGCTTCCTTCAGAAGAGCCGAGGCCGGCGGGCTCTTAATGATGAACGTGAACGTCCGGTCCTTGTAAACACTGATGATGACCGGTATCGGCATGCCGTCGTACTCGCGCGTCCGCTCGTTGAACTGGCTGACGAACTGCCCGATGTTGACGTTGTGCTGGCCGAGGGCCGGACCGATCGGCGGCGCCGGCGTGGCCTTGCCGCCCGCGGCCTGCAACTTGATCTTAGCTACTATTTCCTTGGCCATGTCTGACTACTTTCGTGAATATCGACGGTGATCGTCTCGTTCTCTCTTTGCAGGTTTCCCGGCGGGCGAGATGTCCTGTCCCGGCCGGGGCGAACCCGGGATCGTCAGGCTTTCTCCACCTGCCAGTATTCCAGTTCGACGGGCGTGGCCCGGCCGAAGATGGTGACCTCGACGCGGATGAGCCCCTTGTCGGGCAGGCCCTCGTCGACGGCGCCCTCGAAGTTTTCGAAAGCGCCTTCCTTTATCTTGACCATGTCGCCCTTCTTGAAGTCGACGCTGACCGGCGCGCCTTCCTGGGCCTTCTCGACCTGCAAGAGCATCTTGTCGACGTCGGAGGGCTTCATCGCGGTCGGCTTGCCGCTGGCCCCGATGAAGTCGCCCACGCCTGTGGTCTCGCGGATCAGGAACCAGGCGTCCTCGCCGATTCGACCGTCCTCCTCCAGTTCCATCTCGATAAAGACGTAGCCCGGATACATCTTGCGTTCGACATACTTTTTCTCGCCCGCGCGCCCGCGGGGGCTGGGGCGCCGCTCGGTCGGAACCAGGATCCGACCGATCTTCTCGTCGAGGCCTTCTATCTTGACTTTGCGCGCCAGGGCTTCGCGGACGGATTCCTCCTTGTTCGAGGCAACCCGGAGCACATACCATTGCTTGGCCATTCGCTCGTTTCCGATGCTGGGAGCGTCAGCTTCCCATCACGCCGATGACTCTGAACAGCACCGCGAACCCCGCGTCCACGGTGGCCAGCAGTGCCGCCATCATGAACGTCGCGACGATGACCACCTTGGTCGATCCGACGATCTCCTTCCGGCTGGACCAGGAGACCTTCTTCATCTCGCCCTCGGTGGCGATCAGGAAGTCCGCCGACTTGGGGCGATTGACCACCCAGAACAGCAGCAGGCCAAGGGCCGCCACAAACAGCGAGGGCACGCCGTATTGCACCACAGGCGGGGCGTAAGGCGCCAGCTTGTTGCTCAGCACAATGGCGCCGCCAATGCCAAGGACCGTGCCTGCGACAAAGGTGACGATCCGTGCGTATCGTCCCTGTCCCTTCTTGTATATGTCGAAAAAACCCACGTTTAATCTTTCCTCTAGCAGGTTCGTCTCTTTCCCCCCCACCAACCTCACACAACACGGCAGGGAGGACTTGAACCCCCAACCTGCGGTTTTGGAGACCGCTGCTCTGCCAATTGAGCTACTGCCGTATATCGCTACGGGCCGCAGGCGCCCCGGCTTCGGGCGGATTTGCCGGCCTCTGGGGCCAAGGCCTCCGCCCGGCGGGGCGCCTGCGTCCGTTTCGCTCCGGGATCCTGTGCCCGGCCTAGTTCTCAGGGACTATTTTCGCTTCAACTTGTGAACCGTGTGGGTCCGGCTGCGCGGGCAGAACTTCTTCAACTGAAGCTTAGGCACGCCGCCCTGGACCCGCACGCTCGTGCGGTAGTTAAGCTGGCGGCACTCGGTACACTGCATCCAGACGTATTCTCTCGCCTTCGATTTGGCCATTGAACCACTACTCCAGGATCTTCGTTACGACGCCGGCGCCGATGGTCCGGCCGCCCTCACGAATGGCGAACCGCAGGCCATCTTCCATGGCGATCTTGGTGTTCAGCAGGTCCACTTCCATGCCGATGTTGTCGCCGGGCATGCACATCTCGGCGCCGCCCATCAGCTTGATGGTGCCGGTGACGTCCGTGGTGCGGAAGTAGAACTGAGGACGGTAGCCCGTGAAGAACGGGTTGTGCCGGCCACCTTCCTCTTTCGTCAGGACGTACACCTCGCCCTCGAACTTGTTGTGCGGTGTGATGCTGCCGGGCTTGGCCAAGACCATTCCGCGCTCCAGGTCGGTCTTCTCGACGCCGCGGAGCAGGCAGCCGACGTTGTCGCCGGCCTGGCCCTGATCGAGCATCTTGTTGAACATCTCAACGCCCGTGACGGTGGTGTTTTGGGTCTCGCCGAGGCCGATGATCTCGACCTTCTCACCGACCTTGACCTGGCCGCGCTCGATACGCCCCGTGCCGACCGTGCCGCGGCCCTTGATCGAGAAGACATCCTCGATGGGCATGAGGAACGGCTTGTCGATCTCGCGAGTCGGCTCGGGAATGTAGTTGTCCAGGGCCTCGATGAGATCCAGGATCGGCTGCTTCCACTTGGGATCGTCGGGGTTGTTGATGGCGTTGATGGCCGAGCCGCGAATGACCGGAATATCGTCGCCGGGGAAGTCGTACTTGCTGAGAAGCTCGCGGACTTCCATGTCGACCAGCTCCAGCAACTCGTCGTCGTCGACGAGGTCGACCTTGTTCAGGAAGACCACCAGAGCCGGTACGTTGACCTGGCGGGCCAGGAGCACGTGCTCGCGGGTCTGCGGCATCGGGCCGTCAGCGGCCGAGACGACCAGGATCGCCCCGTCCATCTGGGCGGCGCCGGTGATCATGTTCTTGACGTAGTCGGCGTGCCCGGGGCAGTCGACGTGGGCGTAGTGCCGAGCGGCCGACTCGTACTCCACGTGGGCGGTGGCGATAGTCAGAATCTTCGTCGCGTCGCGACGGCCCTGGGATTCCGAGGCCTTGGCGATGTCGTCGTACGCCTTGTACTTCGCCAATCCTTCCTTCTCCAGGATGAGGGTGATCGCCGCCGTCAGCGTCGTCTTGCCGTGGTCAACGTGCCCGATCGTGCCGACATTGACGTGCGGCTTTGTCCTCTGGAATACTTCCTTGGCCATTCGTCACGCTCCTTGCCTATAACCTTGCTTGGTCGTACTTTCTTCTGACTCGGGCTTCGCCACACCGCTTCGGTGAATGGCGAGGCTTCCGCTTTTCTTCAAATCGTCCCGGCGCCTCAACTGCCCTGCGTCCGCCTCCGGCCAGGGCCAAACCCCGCCGCGGCCCCATACAAGCTGCCGGTGGGGGTCGAACCCACGACCTCGTCCTTACCAAGGACGCGCTCTACCACTGAGCTACGGCAGCACAGGTTACAACTCGCGAACCCGTGTGTCGCCCACGTATGGATACCCCACCCCCATGGCCGAAAAAATCGGATTGTTTAGTATACTCAGGCCGAAAATGCTGTCAAAGGTTTTTTCAGGCCCGCCGCAAGTTTTGTCTGCGAGGCGATGCTCATGGCAGGAAAAGCACCTCGCACATCGGCTTATGAGGACCGCTCCAGCAGTCCGAATCGGCCGGGCCACTACCGCCCCGCTTTGGCGCAGGCGATCGTGTTCTTCAACAGCATCGCCACCGTCACGGGGCCCACCCCGCCGGGCACGGGGGTAATCGCCGACGCCCGCTGCATCGCGCCTTCGAAATCCACGTCGCCGACGCTCTTGAGCGCCACCTCGCCGCGATCGGCCTTCAGCGGCTCGCCCGACTCGTCGAAACCGGCCGGGATGTAATTGGTCGCCACGTCGATGACTACCGCCGCCTCGGCCACCATATCCGCGGAAATAAGCGGCGAAAGGTCCGGACGCTCCGCATCCTTGCCTGCTGCCCGCTGCTGCTGGTATCGAGTCCAGCGGCCCTGGCTGAGCCCCGTGGCCGCGATAAGCACCTCGGCCCGGCGCGTGTGGGACGCCAGATCCTTCGTCCGCGAGTGGCAGACCGTAACCGTCGCCGAGTTCTCCATGTACTGGAGCATCAAGGCGATAGGCTTGCCCACGATGGTGCTTCGCCCGACGACGACGGCCTCCTTGCCGGAAAGCTCGGGGCAGGCCCGCCTCAGCAGTTCCATCGCCGCCATCGGCGTGCATGGGGCCACCAGGCCCCCGCCGGTCAGTATCCGGCCAAGGTTCTCGGGGTGCATGCCCTCGACGTCCTTTTCCGGGCTGATAGCCAACTGGACGGCTGCGGCGTTAATGTGCCTGGGCAGCGGCATTTGCAGGATAAGGCCCGAAACGCTCGAATCGGCATCGAGCTTGAGAACCTGCCCGACGACCTCGTCCTGGCTGATCTCGGCCGGCAACTCGACAAGCTGGTAGTCGATCCCGATAGCCTTGGCCTGGCGGGCCTGCATTTTCGTGTAGTACTCGCTGGCGTCGTCATGGCCGACCTGAACCGCAACCAGCCGCACGGGCCGCCCCGCCTCCCGCAACTCGGCCGCCTCAGCCGCCAACTGCTGCTTGATCTCCTTGGCCGCCGCCTTCCCGTCAATAATCGTCGCCGCCATGTCAGCCTTCCTTCGCGTCCTGAGTACAAACCGGGAACGAAAAGAAACGATAATTACGCCACAATATCAAGAGTCAATTCGGAAAAGCAGGCACCAAGCTTTTCCGGCAGAGACTTCCCGTTGCCGGGAGCCTGGCGTATAATGACTTGCGATTCAGGGAGCGACCATATGACCAGGACATTCACGGCCGCGATTCACCGAGAGGGCGATACCTTCGTTTCGCTCTGCCCCGAGCTCGACGTAGCCAGCCAGGGCGACACGGTCGATCAAGCCCGCGACAACCTCCGGGAAGCGGTGGAACTCTTCCTGGAGACCGCAAGCCCGGCCGAGATAGCGGACAGGCTGCACGAAGCAATCATGGGGTCAGAGCGCCGTTAGCCGTTAGTGTATTCTTCGTGCGAGTTCTTCGGCCCCGTTGGATGGCTGCGCCCGGCGGACTCGATTCGGAAACAGGGACGGTAACATTTATCCCCATTTGCCGCCGATCCAGGCAATGTGTTTGGCCAGGGGCGTGTCGGCCAGGGCGTTGATGAATCTCTTGTCCGCGGTGTAGAACACGGTTTCGGTCTTGACGGCCAGGGCCAGGTACAGGCAGTCGTAGACGGTTCGGCCGGTCGCCAGGGCCAGTTGGAGCGCGGGCTCGGCCAGGTCGGCCGATGGGGTGGTCTCCAGCCCAAGGCGCAGGAAGTCGGCCAGCAGCAGGCCAGCCTCCTCCTGGTCGATCTCGCCGCGGGTAAATCGCTTCCAGATCACGTTGGCCAGTTCGGCGTACACAAGGTCCGGGGCGTGCATCTCGCGGCCGGACACCAGCAGAGCCCTGGCCTGCTCGGCGAAATCCTCCTGAAAGAAGGCGGCTGCCACCACGCTGGCGTCCAGGACGCAGGGCTTCATCGGTCCCGATCCTCGCGGATAGGGTCTACGCTGCTGGTGAGCTTGCGCCCGGTTAGCCGCTGCTTCCAGTGGTCCAGCATGGTGGCAATCTCCTCGGCGTCGGCGCCGGCGGCCCGTTCCAGGAGTCGCTTGGCCTCGCTTTGGAGGCTCCGGCCGTGCCGCTGGGCGCGAGCCTTCAGCCGCTTGAGGGTTTCGGGCGTAAGCCCGCGAACGAGGATATCAGGCATTGTTGTCGCTCCAATGACAAACCACGGCTTAGCTATCATAATGATAGCGTATTGGTGATTTCGCGGCAAGGGCAAATCCGCGACCTGCTTTTCTGGCGGTCGTCTCCCGAACCCGGCAGGGCGATTGCGAATAGCCTCGGGCGTGAGCCCGTGGGAAACCGGCCGTATTGTTCAGAGAGCCCCAGAAGGGCGACTGCCAGACAGGATAACAGTTCAATCGTCCCTATGGGACTCCCGGGTTAGGGGACACATTTCCCACGCCCTTGCGGGCGTGGCTATTGGCAAACGTCCCTGCGGGACTTACGGGCGGCCTGGCTCGGAGCGGCGGAACATTGCCGTCAGTTCCGCCGCGACCTCGGCGGATATCTTCCCGGCCCGCAGCGCCAGATCGACTGTCTGCTGCCCGCAGGCGGCGTAGAGGCGCCGCAGGCCTTCGTCTGCGCCGGCGAGGGTGTCGAGGTGCCGGCGGACGGTTTGGATGTCGCCCCGGGCGATGGGGCCGGTGAGGGCTTTTTCCGGGCCAATGGCTGAGACGTTGTCCACTGTCGCGCGGATGATGGGCTCGACGGCGGCCAGCCAGGTCTGGCGGTCCAGCCCGGCCTGTTGGGCAAGCCTGGCCGCGGCGTCCATCAGGGCCACGAGGTAGTTGCATGCCACGACGGCTGCGGCGTGGTAGGCGGGCTTGCCTGCCTTGGCTATCCGAGCCGAGCGGGCCCCGATGGCCTCGGCGAGCTTTTCCAGGCATGCCACGGCCATCTCGTCGCCTTCGCAGAAACACCACGCCCCCGGCAGGCGCTGGACGGCGGCCTCGACGGTCGGAAACGTCTGGAGCGGATGCATCGATCCGATGAGGCAGCAGCATTCGTCGCGCGCCGGCGCCAGGGCCTCGCTGGACAGCGCCCCGCTGCAATGGGCCACGATGGTGCCCGGCGCAAACGCCTGCCGCCGGGCCAGTTGCTCGCAGAGATCGGCGATACGGTCGTCCGGAACGGTTATCAGCACCAACTCGCCCGCCCCGGCTGCGTCGGTTACGCTGCACGCGCTGGCGCACTCGCCGATGGCCGTCGCCGCGGCGTCCGCCGCGGCGTCCGAGCCGCCGGCCACGGCCAGCACGCTCAGGCCCGCTCGGTCGGCCAGTATCCCAATGGCCGTGCCGACCTTGCCGGGTCCGATTATCGCTATGTTCGGAAACTGATCCATAGACATGCACCGCGCCAAGCCTCGGCCGCTCGCGGCCCTGATGCGGCTGAGAATACCCCGACCGGCTCACCCGCGTCAAGATGCAAGTCCGCCAACCGGTCCCCCGGTCCCCTGCCAAACGCCGGCTGATTCGGCCCCCAAGGGGCCGAATCGGCCCGCCTTTCGAGGGTCTCGGTCGTCTGCTCGGCCGCCAGGGAAGCTATCGACTCCGCGGCCCGCTCGGCGACCCGGAACTCGGCGTCCAGATTGGCCGCGTCGTTCTTGGCAAGCTGGAGCAGGTACCGCTCTGCCTGGTGGAGCACCTCCCGGCGCGCACTGAAGTAGTTGCCCGCCAGCACGCCGCAATAGACGGCCAGCAGCGGCATGAGAATAGCCAGTATCAGTTTTGTGCGTATCGAAACCTTCATTCGCCGCGAATCTCGCCGGGGGCAAGGGCGGAGCCTAAACTCATTCTATGAACCCCCCCGCCAAAGGTCGATAGGCCGCATGAAGCAACCACAGGCAGGGAGAACTCGGAGATGCAGGGACGATAGCGTCCAGGCGGACTTGACTGGCCCGCGCGGGGGCGTACGATAAGGGCCGCCTGCATTTGGGAGAACCACCGCATGGGAAATACCCTTGCCATCGATGCTGACCAGCGGCGCCTTTGCGTTAACGGTCAGCCGACGTTTCTGTTCGGGGTGAGCTACTTCGCCGGACTGGGCGCCGACGAGCAGGCGGTCCAGGAAGACCTGGCCGAGCTCAAGACGGGGGCAGTGAACTGCCTGCGGGTCTGGGCGACGTGGCGGGCGTTCGATAACGACATCTCCGCGGTCGATGCCGACGGCGACGAGCGGAGCCCATACTGGGACCGCCTGCTCTGGCTGGTGGAGCTGGCCGACAAGCTCGGCTTCGTCGTGGACGTGACGATCGACCGCGGCGCCGGCGTGCTGACCGACGACCAGGCACACCTCAACGCCGCAGGCGTGCTGGCTGAGGCCCTGCGGGAGAGGCGGAACGTCTACTTCGACCTGGCCAACGAGCGGAACGCTGACGACGCCCGGCACGTGCAATCGGCGATGGTCAGGCAACTTCGCGACCGCGTCAAGCAGGCCGACCCCGACCGGCTTGTCACCGCAAGCAACGCCGGCGAGATGGACCCCGATCGCCTCTACGAATACATCACGGCCGCCCGGCTGGACTTCCTGACCCCCCACCGCCCGCGACAGGCCGGCTCGCCCGGCCAAACCGCCCAGAAAACAGAACTGCTTTCCCGCTGGATGCAGCGCCTGGGCAAGGTCGTGCCGGTGGTCTACCAGGAGCCCTTCCGCCGCGGCCTGGATGGCTGGCAGCCTGTCGCCGCCGACTTCCTTACGGATTTCCGCGCGGCAATCGACTCCGGCGCGGCCGGGTGGTTCTTCCACAACGGCCCCGCCGACGCGAGCCCCCAAGCCCGGCCGAGAAGATGCTTCGACCTCCGCCCGAACGAAGGCCGGCTGATGACCCAACTCGACAACGAGGAACGAACCTTCCTCCTCCAAGCCGCCCGCCACCTGCGAGGCCAGCCGATCTGAGGGCATTAAAATAGGGACGCTAACCATTTTTGTCACACGATTCGGCCTGAAAATGGTTACCGTCCCTATTTAAATATCTACTCCCTAGCTGCTACTTACTTCTTTCCCCCTCCCCGTCCAGGATCTCTGTCAGGAGGTACTGGTGCTTGTACTGCTCGCCTCGGCCGTGGCGGTCGGCGATGGCTTGGCGCTCGGTTCGCTCGAAGTGGCCGGGCTCGGCCTCGCTGGGCCTGATGCACCCGAGCCGGTCGGTGTGGCGCTTGGACTGGTACTCGATGTTCAACTCGGACAATTCGCGGTCCATGGCTTCGGCGATGGCGTGCAGGCTGCACGCGTCGACTTGCTCGATTCGCAGTTCGTAATACGGCGTGGCGGCGAAGCGCCCCTGGAGTGTGAAGCGGTCGACGGCCGCGCCAAGATCGGCCGCGGCGCGGCGCATCGCCTCGCCCACCTGGTACTCGGTTATCTTCTCGCCGGTGATGCTCGACGTGCAGAGCCCGCGGGAGAGGAACTCGAAGACCGGGCTCTGGCCGAACCGGCCTGTAACGCGGACGCGGTCGTCGATGCTGTACCGCCACAGGCCCGCCCAGTTGCTCAGCACGAGGAAGTATTCACCGCCTGGTTCCAGTTCGTGGGCGCGCAGCGTCGGCGGGTTATCGCAGCCGTACTCGTCGGCGGGGATGAACTCGAGGAAGTTGGCGGTGATCTCCGCAACGCCGGAGGGCGCAGAGTCTTCGAGCGGCACGGAGAACCGCCCCTCGCTGGCCAGCAGGCCGATGTCGCGGATGGGCACGTCGCCGAAGAGCTCTCGCAGTCGCCGCAGGTACAGCCGAAGCGTCCCGCCCGTCCAGTTGCACAGCAGCGCGACGTTCCAGAAGTGCTTGG